>CALFOL010000885.1 GCA_937919915.1 uncultured Planctomycetaceae bacterium | reverse complement strand
CGAGCTTCGGATCACGAGCGGCGTACACGACGGCCATTCCACCGCGGCCAATTTCCGATTCAATTTCGTAGTCACCAATTCGTCGCGGCGCGTTCGTTCGCAGGATCTGGTCCAGCGAATGGGCGCCAACCTGTTCCAGAGCTGCGATGGATGGAATGAATTCGAGCAGTTCGTCAGCAAATTCCGGGAACAACTGCTCATAGTGCAAAATCGAACGCGCATGTCCGGCACGAAGGTCGTCTCGAAACATTGACAGTGCTAAATCCAATTGATCGGAAACCATGGATTGGGTCGGCGAATCCAGAAGATCCGACTTTGGTTCTGACCGCCGCATCATCACATTCGCCCCTTCGTGCAGAATTCTCACAACTCAACGGCTTCGAATCGCATCAACTCCGCCTGCCCGACTGCTGCCGCTGCACGTCGTTTCCAGATTTCTTCGCGTTCAATTCGGATACCCGGTGGTGCTTCGATTCCTAAACTGACTCGCCCTGAACTCGTCCGAAATACGACGATCCGAATGTCATCCGCAACGCGAATCGCTTCCTTTGGTTTTCTTGAAAGCACGATCATTTTCAATCCCCTTTCTCCGTATAACGCGAAGAGATGTGAGACCAAGTGCCCGTAGGGCCGGAAAACTCTCCAGAATTTCAAAAAACTCTGCGACCGCGAGCCTCGATGCCGACACGACGAATCACGAGATCGCGCATGAATCGACTATGCGTTGAAAACTGCGTAGATGAATGTTGTTGGGGACAAACTGAGCCTCCGAACACTTGCCAAACACGGAAATTAAATCGAGACGATTCCTTTGCTGAACTTAGCGCGCACAAAAAAGCCTCGACATAAGTCGAGGCTTATTTTGTGTCCTCTGGGTCAGGGAGGACGGGGGTTGTTCGCTTTTGATTTGTTTCGATTGTTTCTCAGGGGAGGTAATATGATGTAAAGCATTCTGTATGCCAAACAGGTTTGCGAAGATGAGATTGCCTGTACTGTTGTGCTGTAACTGGTTTGCAGGAAATGATTTGCGAGTCGATTATGTCGAAACGGAATTATTTTGCTCGACGGGACCGTGGCTGAGCAGCGTTGCCTTTCGGAAACGTGAATCCACACTACGATGCCTGCTGGCAACATTTTGTTGCACCACACCATCGCAAAAAAATCACGACAGCACGTTCTTCCTATGTCAGACTCGCGTCCAAATATTCTCTGGTACTGTACCGACCAGCAACGCTTCGATACCGTCGCTGCGCTGGGATACAAACACGTTCACACTCCCACTGTAGATCAACTGGTCGCAGACGGCACAGCGTTCACAACAACTTATTGCCAGAGCCCGATTTGCACGCCGAGCCGTTCCAGCTTTATGACGGGGATGTATCCCAGTCGAGTCCATAACACTCGCAACGGCAACGATACGTTTCCGAACTCACCGCCGCTGGTCAGCAAACTGCTGGCGGATGCTGGTTATGACTGTGGCATGATCGGCAAGTTTCACCTGACAAGTTCAGGGTATCGAACCGAACCTCGACTGGATGACGGTTATTCGTTCTGGAAGTTCAGCCACGCACCGCGCGACGACTGGGAGACCGGCCATGACTATGCCGATTGGGTGAAAGCCAAAGGCGGCGATCTGAATGCGATGCGCGATTCCGTCGAACGCGTTCCTGCGGAAATGCACCAGACAACCTGGGCAACCGACATGGCGATCGAATTTCTTGGCAAAGAACGCAGCGGACCATGGCTGTTGAATGTCAACATCTATGATCCTCATCCGCCATTCATTCCCCCAAAGGAGTATGCCGACCGCTTCAAAGCAGACGACATGCCCGGACCGTGGTTTCAGGAAAGCGATCTCGAACAGCAGGCAAAATTCAAAGACATCGATTTTCAGGGTGAAGTTCGCTCGCCGGAAGGCCACAACGCCAAGGACGCTCAAGCGAAATATTACGCCATGATTGCGCTGATCGATGGTCAGTTTGGGAGACTGCTGCAGGCCATTGACGATGCCGGCCTAACTGAGAATACTGTTGTGATTTACACCAGTGATCACGGTGAATCACTGGGCGACCACGGCCTGATGTTTAAAGGCTGCCGATTCTACGAAGGGCTGGTGCGAGTGCCGCTGATCTTCCGCTGGCCGGGGCATGTGAAGCGAAATCTGCAGTCCGACGCACTGGTGGAATTACTGGACGTGACGGCCACAGTTGTCGAACTGGCTGGATTGCCTCAGCCTGACTACATGCAGGGCAGAAGTTTACTGCCGATATTGACTGGCGCAGCGGATCCAACGCAGTTCCGCGACTCTGTTCGCTGTGAATATTTCGACGCGCTGCACTCACAGTTCACCGGCGGCACGGGTGCGTTCGGAACTATGTATCGTCGAGGCCAGTGGAAGCTGGTGGTTTACCACGGACACGGGCTGGGCGAATTGTACGACCTCGAAAACGACCCGCGGGAATTCAACAATCTGTGGGACGCGTCCGGCTATGCAACGATCAAAGCAGAGCTGATCTTCGAGAGTTTCGACCAGCATGTGTTGCTGACTACGGACGTTGGCAGCGAACGAATTGCGCCGATGTAACTCACTTCGCTTTTTTTGGTGATCTCTGGTTTGTTCGTCTTCGGAACGGTGTCGCCAGGTTGAGCCTTCTCGCGGGCGAACTCCTGTCCACAACAACTTTTCTATTTTGCGTTTTTGCGTGAGTTCTTTTTCTGTTTCTTTTCGGTGTAGGTTGCCCCATTATCGGCGGGCATGGATTTGTGCCACGCCATGACAGCCGCTGAAAGCCTGGCGACGAGTTCCGGATGCTCCACGGAGACGTTTTTCGATTCGCCAGCGTCCACTTCCAGATCGTAGAGTTCCGGGTCTGTCCCATCGTATTCGCACAGCAGTTTCCACTTGCCGTCTCGCACTGCAAGGTCCGGCAAATCGTCGTCTCCATAGAATGCATCACGATCAGGTGGGCGACGAAACATGATCGGTGCTTGCCGTGACGAGCCGCCTTTGCCAAGCAGAACGTTCGGTAAAGACTCACCGTCAAATGTCACACCGGCCGGAACCGATGTACCTGTCAGCGTTAACAGCGTAGGGACAAGATCGATTGCAGAGAACACAGAAACGCGGTCGACGTAGCCGGTCTTCTCGACCATTTTTGGGCCCCAGATAATCAACGACGACCGGACGCCGCCTTCGTAAAGCTGAGTCTTGAAGCCGCGGAACGGTCCCGCAAAACCAGCGCCCTGTTCGGGGCCGTTGTCTGAACAGATCAGCACCAGAGTGTTGTTTCTCAGCAATTCGTGATTGCGAATCGTGTCGAACAGTTTGCCCAGCTGACGGTCCATCTCCTGTAACACTGAAAGATACAGTCCCCGTTTGCCGTCGGCCCATTTGTCGACAGGGGGCCAAAACGGTCCATGCACGTCGTCCGGCCACAGGTTGATGTAGAACGGTTGTTCGTCAGCCGCTGCCTGCTTGATGAACGGAATGGCTTCGTCGACGAATCCGCCGGTGATTTCTGATCGCTGCATCCAGCGGAATCCGTCTCCCAGGCGTTCCGCGTCGCCCCAGAGTTTCCCCGGTTTGTCGTCGCCAGGTTTCATGGTCAGCGGCAGCAGCTTTGGGCCCATGCCTTCAAAGTTCGTGAGCGAATTGTCGAAACCGTAAGCCGTGATTGGCGGGGCATCGTCAACGTTTCGTTGACCGCCCATATGCCATTTGCCGAAGTGCCCGGTCGCATAGCCCGCCTGCTGCAGTGATCGTGCCAGCATCGGTGCTCGTGGATCAAGCCATTGAGCCACGCCACGTTCGTTGTTGTGATCTCGGTTACTTAAGTACGAGGTGATCTTCCAGCGCTGGGGATATTGCCCTGTGGAAATCGCGGTGCGAGACGGAGAACAGATCGGTGAGTTCACGTAGAACTGTTCGAAGCGGATGCCTTCCGTCGCCATGCGATCGATGTTCGGCGTGCTGGCGTCTTTGTTGCCAAAACACGAAAAGTCGCCCCAGCCCATGTCGTCGATGAAGACCAGTACCACGTTCGGTCGGTCGTCGGCAAAGGCGGGCGCCGCGATCGATATGATCAGGCTTAGACGCAGGAAACAGTTCGTCCGGTCCATACTCAGAATCCAGAAAAAAGAGGAGTGGCCAATCGGACGCTTAACTACTCGCGCTGCGGTAGTGGTTCAGCGACCAGCGGAAAACTAATCTGGCGACCAAAAGACCGGCCAGCGCTGCCAGCAAAGCAACAATCGCCCAGTGCTTTTCTTCCAACGTGCCCACGATGATTCTGGCCGGAACAGTAACGACCAGCAGAATCGGCATCACATACGAAAAACCGAACTGCAGTATCTCACCACCCTCAAATCGATCACTGTCTCGGCCATCGTAAATGCTGCGCGGGTAGCGAGCGAACACGGTGATATAGAACCAGAAATCGTATAGTCCCTGATTGCGTCCCAGGAAGATGCTGGAACAAGCCGTGACAATCATCATCGAATAAAAGAACAGTACTCCCGTCGAGACGTACAGGAAGAACAAAGCCAGCTGCATCGCGGAAATCGGATCTCCCAGGTTCCACAGCGACCTCACCAACAACGCGCTGGCGAGTATCAGTTGGCTCAACATCGCCAGGTTGACTCGTTCGAGCGATACAAGAAACTGCGAATCAATCGGCTTCACTAAAGCGAAATCGAGTCTTCCTGTGCGAATCTGTTCGCTGAGGTTTGCGCAGTTCGGCATGAAGAATGTTTCCACGATTCCGTTGATCAACATGCCCGTGGCCATAAATGCAAAGTACTCGTCGGGCGTCCAGCCTTCGATTTCCGAACCCGTGCGAAAGATGATGCCGAACAAAGCGATCTGCGCAAAGAACCAGAACGCGCGCGTGATGATCTGAATCAGGAAGTTTCCCTGAAACATCATTTCACGAATGATGGCATTGCGGAAGAACGTGAAGAAAACACGCAGGTAGTACATCGATGGCTCAAAGGTGAGATGAAGGACAGGGCCTGGGCGGACTTCCAGCCTGCGGCAACGGATTCTGTCGTAACAGTGCACGGGTGACAAGAAGCACCGCAGAACAATTGCGTCTCATCAGAACATCACCTGCGGGGAGTCGCGTAGCCTCTGTACTTCACGGCCTAAAACGCCTACGATCGGATCTCAAACAACAGATCGGCGGCCGTCATGAGTGAATCCCCCACACCGAAACGCTCACTGCGAAATCTAATGAAACGCCTTCTGCGCCTCGTCTTCATTGCCTACATGCTGGTGATTATCTTGCTCGGATTCTTTCAACGCAGATTATTGTATCACCCGCGAAAAGCGCCTGACCTTTCAGTGGCCCGGTTTCCAGACATCAACAGAATGTTTCCGGCTGCTTCGGATGTTTCGATACGCTGTGAGGACGGGGTCACAATTCGCGGCTGGCTGTTACAAAAACATGCCGTCAACCCGAAGACAGATCCGGTACAGCGTCCCCTGGTCATCTTCTTCCACGGAAACGCCGGCAATCGCGAGGGCCGAGTGGGCTGGTATCACATTTTTGCTCGAACCGGAGCTGATGTGCTGGCCATTGACTACCACGGCTACGGAGATTCCGAAGGAGAAATGACGGAATCAGCGCTGGAGGCAGACAGCGCCGCCACGTGGAAATACGCCACGGAAGAACTCGGATACAAACCAGGCGACATCATCCTTGCCGGAAACTCACTGGGTGGAGCCGCCGCGGTGCTGACCGCTGCTGCTCATGTGCAGCCTGACGACACTCCTGCCGGCCTGATGGCCGTTGCCTCGTTTTCGTCGATGGTGGACGTCGCAGGCAACATCTATCCGTGGTTGCCAGTCAAAGCGATCCTGGTGGACCGCTATCCGTCAGACACAAGAATCCCGCTCGTGAAATGTCCCGTCGTTATTTTGCACGGAGACGAAGACAGCCTCATCGACCAGCAGTTCGGCCGCAGGCTTTTCGATGCGGCTCCGGAGAACTCCGCGGACGGAACACCCAAACAATGGATCAGCATGACTGGCGTCAACCACAACAACGTTTCTGATGATGGCCAGAAGTTTGCGGTGACGGCATTAACCGCGCTGCTGGAACATTGGCGGAAATAAATTGATTTCGATCGGCACGGCACGGTGCTTGCCGGCCGGTACCAACGAAAACAGCCCGCACGCATTACGGCGTCCGGGCTGTCTGAATGGAAATTTTCAAAGCGGGGTTTACTGCAACGCCTCACGCAGAGACGGCAGACCAAACCAGCCATTCGACTGCTTGGCAGGCGGTGTCGTTCTTTGTCCGGGTCGTTGGGTGGTCGAGCGACGGACTGTGTTCGTCGCGGGGCGAACGTTATTCTTAGACTGTGTTGCAGAAACCTGAACCGTTTTTGCGACGACGGGTTTGGCAGTCGGACCGGGTTGCGGTTGAGCACCTGAGGGCCGAACACTTTGCACGCTGGCCATAGCGGGAACGGGCTGCATCATCTGAGCGTAGCCCATGTCACAGCTGCTTCCCATTTCCATGGTTTCCTGCATGTAATCGGCATTACCCCCAGGACAGAAGTGTGCCCCGGGCTGCGGACAAAAGCGGTTATGGAAGTTCGATGGGTTTGGCACAGAAGGAATCCTGCCAGGATTCGGCTGCCAAGTGGGCGCGTTACGATAACTGTAACCCAGTTGAGTCGTATCGGTTGGCATATAAACCATGGGAGCTCCAGGACCGTAGCCACTGGCGGCACCGTTGTGCCAGTTGTTTCCATATCCACCGCCGGTGCGATTGATGGGAACATGTGCTGGTGGAGCCCAGCCGGAATCAGGATACGCTTTGGTCTTGCAGCACCAGACAATTTTCTGTGCGGTCGGACATCCTCGGTAAGCCATACTTCCAATCGGACTACACGGACCAGTCCAGTCTAAAGCGAGAGACTGGGTTCTATCACGAAAGGTGCAACGTTTGTTTTTTCCGTTGGACGCTTCGCAATAGTCACAGTCCCCTTTGCGACGGTCCCCTTTGCGACTGCGGGGGACTCGACAGCGACCGGCCTTCGAGCTACAGTCTTCAGGAGTGCTACTGGCCGATCCACGGCCGTCGTCACAACTTTCCAGTTGAATGTCACCTGCGGACAAGTTTGTCGCAAACATAGCGAAAGAGAGCAGCAGCATGGAGTGGGTATATCGTTGCATGAGTTTCATCTCCTGCGAAGTCTGAGTCGTTTAGGATTCGCGACGCGGACGTTCGAGTCAAGTTCGTTTTTCGGTTGCGGGTTGACACCTGGATTTGTTAATGAGGTCGATCACCACACGACAGCGTGCGGTGATCGCCTATGACCACTCGTAACAGATCACCTTACCAACTTTGATAAGGAGACTGCTGTCCGGCACCGGCGGAGTAATTCCCCATCGGCGTGATTCGGCTGGACGGTGTTCCCCAGCTGTAGTTGTAAGACTGACGAACGTTTGGAGCGAGTGGCACATTGACAGGTACGCCATAACCCTGAGCTCCATACGCCATTCCTTCGTCGCGACCATCTGAATAGCCGGGATCATCCGCATAAGTTACGTTGTAACATCCAACCGGAGGACATCCCTGACCGTTGCATCCTGATGGCACCATCCAGCCAAACAGTGTGTTCGAAAGTCGCTGATTGCGACCCAGGAAGTTCAGCTGTTGTCCACGCCACCAGCGAGTCGGCCAGTTAGTGCAGCCGTCATCCGGACAGGCTCGGGCAAACAATGTACACATGCGTTTATTGTAATCGCCAGCCAGACACACATCGCACTCTTCGCCGTTGCGACGCATTTTTCGTGCTTCCCGTCCGCTGGGGAAGTAGTTGCCATCGCAGCTACCGTAGCAGTTTCCTGTGCCACAGCGTCCACTTCTGCCGCCGCCACCGCCGCCGTCACAAACTTCCGAATCGCAACCATTAGCTCCACAACCACAATGGCCGGAAGAGAATGAGATTGGCTGGTAGACAGGCGGGGACTGGAACTGGCCTTGTGGGTTCGGATAGCCATAGGCAGTGTTCTGGCAGGGATTCTGCGGCGAATACCCATGCTGAACCAAGGCAGACTGATATCGCTGAGCAGATATCGCGCTGGCCCGGCAATATGCTGCCCCACTATACCCGGCAGTGCCGTAAGCCGTTTGTTGAATAACGGGACGCTGCACGGCGTTCAAGCGTACGACACCCGGACGCGTATTCGCATCCGAAATTCGCACAACACCTTCTTCGGCAGCAGCGAAGCTGACAGTCGCCAGCACACAAACCGTGGCAGCGAACCATCTCTGAGTTGAGTTGTTTGGTCGCATGATATTTTCACCTACAAGTATCGGGAGATTTTGGTATTCAGAGTTGAGTGAACAGACTTCGATCCAATCGA
>CALFOL010000884.1 GCA_937919915.1 uncultured Planctomycetaceae bacterium | reverse complement strand
TTATCGCTCGGTAACTTGCTGGCGTGGTCCGGTGTCGCGAACGGAAATTCCAATATCACTGGCTGAATGTCCGGGCCGATCAAACCGGGGCGACTTCGCCACCACAGAGTGCTTTCCGCTCCGTTGTTGCGTGGCGGTGGCATGGGCACTTTGCATTCATAATTAACTCCCGCACACAGCGGATGATCCTGAAGATTGCGACCAACGCCGGATAAATTCTGAGTCACCTAAATCCCCAGAGCCTCCAGTTCTTCCGCTGGCCCGATGCCCGAATGCATCAGAATCGTGGGCGAACCAATCACACCGGAACTCAGAATCACGTCGCCACTCGTGCGAGCCGCCTGCGCTACGCCATTGTTATCGAATTCAACACCGACACAGTTCGATCCATCCAGCAGTAGACGATGCGTGTGTGCTCCAGTGATCACTGTCAGATTTTTGCGAGACAACGCCGGACGCAGATATCCGTCCGCAACGCTGAAACGTTGCCCGTTCTTTACGGTCATGTCGAACAGTGTCGTGCCCTCCATGTCGAGACCGTTGTAGTCTTTGGCAATCGGTAGCCCGACAGAAGGCCCCGCTTCCACAAGCGCAACAGCAATCGGGTTGGGATCTTTCGCCGGTTCCACGTGAATCGGTCCACCGGTCCCGCGATGTTCGCTGGCTGGTCCCTGCCAGTCTTCGATGCGTTTGAAGATCGGTTCGACATCCTGCCAGCCCCATCCGTAACAACCGGCATATGCCCAGCTGTCAAAGTCTGACCGGTGACCCCGAACCCAGGCGTTTGCGTTGTGGCTGTGACAACCGCCCAGCATTTTCGCTCGCGGAACATGGTCCACGCGATCATTGCAGCCCTTCATCGGGGTGGTCATGTATCCCCAGTCCAGGTCGCCAGGGAAAAGCGTGACCCACTTCGTGGGATCCCGAACGTCTGGATGAATGTCAGGATGCCCGGCTTCCAGCAATAGCACCTGACAATCAGAAGCTTCCGTCAACCTCGTAGCAAGTACGCAGCCGGCGGATCCTGCGCCAACGATAATGTAGTCGTATGTTTGATTTAGTGAAGTTGTCATACCACCTTCTGTTTTCACTGAACGAACCAGGGGCCTTATCGACAACGGCGAAAATTACCCGCCAACGAATTCGTTTAAAAACTTGTCGGCTCGTTTCAAGTCCGGGGTCTTAAAGCCCTCCGTGAAGTCGCCGCGGCAGCGTTTCAACATTTCGACAGCAGCTTCGAACCGATCCGTCCGCCGCAATAGACGACACAGCCGGACAAGACATCGCAGTTCAAAGATCTTCGCCCCCTGCTGCTGAGCAATCTCGACCGCCTTGCGGTAGTGGGCTTCTGCCGCGTCGGCTTGATCCATCCGAGCGGCCAGTTTTCCGCGCAGGCGATAATGTTCCGGCGATGAAAACGTTTCCCCGGTGATTTTGCTGAGTCGATCGGCTTCTTCCAGAGCAGCAAAGGCTTCGTCGTGAGCCTGATTCGCAAAGCCAGTGAACCACAATGCCCACGACTTGTAACTTCCCGAAGCAACCCATGGATCAACCACGTCATACCGACGCCCTCGACGCCGCAGTTGCTCGGTCGCCGGAATCGCCAGCGCCTTGTCAAGGTGGGGGATAGCCTCAGCATATTCCGCCTGATAGATCAATGGGCCAGCGAGCGCCCGATGAGCGAACAAAAAGTAATCGTCTTCACCCGCTTCGCTGGCCAGCTTCACAAGCTGTTCGCCGAGGTCTCGGGCTTTGTCGTGCCTTGCCTTCAGCACGTAGAAACGAAACAGTCCATACAGCACTGGGATAAACGGCACCGGCGGCTGAACTTCCTGGCACAGCTTGTAAGCAGTCGCTTATCTGTTTTCGCACATAATAACCTTCGGATCATCCTTACCTGAAGCACGGGGTGGTCATTCATTATGTGCGATTATTTGTGAGCGGGTGCTTACGCCGTAGCATAATTCTCTTCGACCGACAGCGCGCTATAACCTTCCAGCGACTGCAGAGGCACGCCCAGACTGATGTGCAGATCGATGGCCCGAAACTTGTTTTCACGCGAATCGGGCAGTTTGGAGAGCGCACTCAGCGCGCTGCGAATATGTTCGATCGCTTCGCGATAGGCGTAACGCTGTAGAGACCGTTCCCCCGCATTGTTCCAATAGGTGAGCGCCTTTTCGTCGTTCCCTGCTTCGGTGTAGTGACGGGCCAGTACTTCCGGCTCTTTCTCGCGAACTTCAGGAAACGTCCCATCAATCGCCTGAGCAATGTCCTGATGCAGTTGCTGGCGTCGATCTTTCACCAACGTTCCGTACGCCGCATCCTGAATCAACGCGTGCTTGAAACTGTACCGAAGCCGAGCACCTCGCCCCTGAGTAAACAGCAACTCGGCTTCGACCAGCTTTTGCAATTCGAAATTCAGCTGTTCCTCAGGCAGCGTTGAAGCCTCCTGCGCAAGAGCCAAAGAGAACGTGCGTCCGAGCGCGGCTCCCAGCTGAATCACGTCCAGATCCGCCTCGATGCGATCCAGTCGCGACATCAGCATATCCTGAAGTGATGCCGGAATTTTTCGCAGCGTCTCCATCGTGGAGACCGATGAATCACTGGCGGAACGCTCATTGGATTCCGTCAGCAACTTCGTAAATTCTTCGACGAACAGGGGAACGCCGTCCGTTCTTTCAACAATCTGGTCCACCACGGCAGTCGGAAACGCGCGACCGGCCCGAGTTTCCATCAGCTCCTGAACCTGTTTTCGCGTCAGCCGATTCAGAGCCAGATTTGTTTGGTGAGCCTTGCTGCCCCACGGTGTTTCGAATTCCGGACGGAAGGTAAACAGCGTCAGAATGCGATCATTAAGTCCCTGATTGACCAGCAGTTCCAGAAACTCCAAAGTCGACGGATCGACCCAGTGCAGGTCTTCGATAACGAACAACAAAGGCTGTCGATAAGACAACTCACGAAGCCAGTCGAGCAACAGCTGCAGCAGCTTCTCTTTACGAACCTGAGGCGCCAGTTCGAGTTGCGGATATCTGGTGCTCTCATTGGGCCGAATAGACAGACGCGACGGACGCACTGATGATCAATCGACGACGCTTTTCAGGCCCAGGAGCATTCATAGACGATCTTTCTGATAGCTTTTACAGTGAAGAACGTCGATTGAACCGTTGCGGATCAAAGTTTATATCTCCGCATTCGGTGTAAACATGAAGCAGCAACGTCGACCGCGTGACTGTTACATCAAACTCGAGTGGCTTAGCATTCTTTACAGGACAAAGTAACTGTCCACTGTTGGCGAGAAAACCGGCGTTTCACACCATCGTGATGATCCACACGGTGGCAGTCACGTCACCGACACTGACTGTCTTTGCGTCACTCGCTGGCGCACCGGCGAATTCGATTCCATTCGCCAGCGTTTCACCACAGATATAATCGCCCCATTCAGCAACCATACCCTGGACAATGTTATCCTCTGAGTGATACTCAATCGAAATACGGTCCTGTATGTGCAGGCCTGCGTCTTTGCGAAGCTGTTGTACCTGTCGCACAAAATCTCGTGACATGCCTTTGCGGACGAGGTCATCGGTGAGCACCGTGCTGATAGCGATTTGAATGCCGCCTTCGTCACTGCAAACCCAGTCTTCCGCCTGTACGGTACTGATGAGCACATCGTCTGGTCCGAGATCAATACTGTTGCCGTCGATGTCGACTGTCACGCTTTCACCACGACGCAGTGGCCCGAGAACATCGTCACCGAGCTCCGGTAGTTTGGTTCGCAGCAGTCCCAACAATTTGCCGTACTTCGGCCCAAGGGTTTTCAGATTCGGCTTGTAACTGTAGCCGACAAGATCGTCGAGGTTATCCTGCTGGCTCACCGCTTCGATGTTCAGTTCTTCTTTGATGACGTCTGCCAGCTGAGAAATCGCAGCCGCCATTTCGGCATCGGCAGAAGCAAACTGAAGTTCCGCCAGTGGCTGACGAACTCGCAGTGTGTTTTCTTCTCGCAATTTGTGTCCCAACTTCACCACCAGTTGAGCAGCTGCCATGCGTTTGTTGAGTGCTTCGTCGAGCAGTGACGCATCGGCCAACGGGTAGTCGCAGAGATGCACACTCTCGGGTAGCCCTAGGTCTTCCCCCGAAACCTGAACCCCAAAACCCGAAACCCCACGCACAAGATTCTGATACATTCGTTCCGTCAGAAACGGAATACACGGGGCCAGCAACTGACAGAGCCGGACCAGTACTTCGTACAACGTTTCGTAAGCCGCTGTTTTGTCGGTATCGCTGGCATCTTTACTGCGCCAAAACCGTCGGCGGTTACGGCGGATGTACCAGTTGCTAAGATCATCGATGAAACCAGCGGCGGCAGCACAGAAGCCAGGAGCGTTGTAGTCCGCCATCTCCCGATTCGCCGTTTCGATCAGCGTCTGCAGGTTCGACAACACCCAGCGATCGATCTCAGGACGATCGCTGACCCCAATGTAGCCGTCATCGCTCCGCGTGACGAGCTGCGCAGAAGCGCCGCCCGAACCATCTGCCGCGTGGTCCGGATCACCAGCGTCGTTGACCGTTTCCGTAGGACTGATATCCGATTGTTGCGGCGTTGTGGAACCGCTGGCCGCACTGCGCGGCTCATCACGCGGAGCGTGATGGCTACTTTGCGTAACGCGAGCACGAAGTGCGTCGCTCGGCGAAAACCCGTCCGCGATTGCGTAGTCGACAAAGAACTTGTAACAGTTCCACAGTGGAATCAGGATGTGACGACGAGTTTCATCAGCCGGACCACTTGTAACCGTAGCCGTCGGAACACCTTCTTTGGTTTCGCTGATGGGACCTTCGGGTGTGTTCAGCGTCACGGGCTTATCAGGATGCCGAGTTCCGAATCGCAGGTCGGTTGCCGGGTTCTGCTGCAGATACATCCACCGCATGGTGTCGACACCGAGTTGTTCGGCCGCTTCTTCGAACCAGATCGCCGTGCCGTCCGATTTGTGCATCGGCTGGCCTTCTTCGTTCTGAACAAGGCGATGCCCAAGCAACGTACGGAACGGTTTCTTTTCTTCCGCCGTGCGTTTGCCTTCCGGATCGAACTGCATCATCGTCGACAGCGACAACATTGAATAGAACCAGTTGCGGAACTGGCCGGGAAAACACTCCGTCACAAGATCCGCTGGATACCAATCAGCCCAGTTCAGCGATTCGGTACTAAAGCGTTCATTGAAGTTCATCGTGCTGAACGGAACGATGCCCGCATCCAGCCACGGGTTGCCGACGTCTTCGATGCGAGTCATCAGATTGCCCGTCTTCGGGTTCCTGATTTTCACGCCGTCAATCCACGGCCGGTGCGGCGTGTTGCCTTCGAATCCGTCCCAACCTTTGATCAGTAAATCGGCCTCAGATTCAGAGCCTCCCTCTCGATAAACAGCAGCGTCATTGAAAACGCGTTCCTTGAGTTCCGAGAGCGAGCCCATGACGTCAAAGTCGCCCGTTTCTTCTTCGACCCAGATCGGCAGCGCAAGTCCCCAAAAGCGTTTCTTGGAGATCATCCAGTCGCTCATGTTAGTCAGCCACTCGACTTCGCGATTCTGCCCGTCGATGCTGTCCGGCAACCAGCGAATCTGACGCGTCACATCCTTGATCTCATCACGCCAGTCCATGTTGATGAACCATTCGTCGACCAAACGGAAGACAAGTTCATCCCCGGTCCGCCAGCAATGGGGATAGATATGCGGATAGGTTTCGACGGCAACCAAAAGTCCCTTCTCTTTGAGCTTTTCAAAAACAAGCTCAGCAGTTTCCGGCGCAATGGCCTCTTTGCCGGCGAATTCACCGAAAGGCTCGCCATAGGTTCCGTCGTCATTTAACGGCGCGATGATCGGCATGCCGATGGCCGAACCGATCTTGTGGTCGATGTCACCACAGCCGGGGGCCATATGAACGATACCAGTACCTTCGCCAGCAACGACATGCGCGCTGCCTCGGGAATCACGACCGCCGTCGATGACTTTGTGCCAGGTCGCCCCGTTCACTCCCAGATTGTTTTCGTCGAGAGGGTAGCCGCCGTCCATTTGCTGAGCCGGCAGATCATCGAACGGACCTTCGTACGCGAGGCCAACGAGTTCCGCGCCTTTGACAGTGCCGAGCTCTTCGAAGCCGCCTTGTTCTTTGAAGATCTGCGCGATCGTCTTCAGTTTGCCGAGTCCCTTCGGCCACTTCCATTCCGGTCGGCCGAAGCCTTCTTTGAACTCCGTCGCCAGGCGTTGGAAATTCAGATTATCTTTCGCGAAGTAATAGATGGCGTCATCTTTCTTCGCCTTGATCTTCACGTAATCGAGATCTACGTTAACCGCCGCGCCGACGTTGCTGGTTAGGGTCCACGGAGTCGTCGTCCAGATCAGCAGGTTTTCGTTGTCTCGATCCTTTAACGGAAACTTTACGAACACACTCTTGTGAGTCGTCAGCTTGCGGCCTTCCGCGATTTCCATCTGCGAATACGCGCTGCCACCGCGACCAGACCACGGCATCACGTCGTGACCCTGATAGATCTTGCCGCGTTCGAAACATTTCTTCAGGAAGTCCCAGATGGTCTCGTTGTTATCAGTGCTGAACGTAAAGTAACTGCCGCCCCATTCCGGGTTGCCGAGTTTCTCAACCAGCTGATGAGCTTTCCCGGTTTCCGTCTTTCCACTCGGAACAGTAATGGTGACTTCAGCATCAGTGCCGAGATGTTCGGCCAGTTCGCGCAGTTGATCCGGATTGTCCCAGTCCATCCAGTAACCGAGCCGCTGTGATTGCTCAGTCTGACGAGCCGCAAATTTTAGCACTCGGCGTTTGCATTCGTTCACGAAGTTGTCGATGCCATATTCGTAGACGGCCGACTTGGTTCCCAAGCCCAGCTGCTTTTCAACTTCGACTTCCACCCACAATCCCTGGCAGTCGAAACCGTTTTGGTATCGCTGATCATGGCCTGTCATCGCAAAGAAACGCTGATACGTATCCTTGTACGTCCGGCCCCAGGCATGATGGACGCCCATCGGGTTGTTGGCGGTAATCGGCCCGTCCAGGAAGCTCCACTTCTTGCTGCCGCGGTTCTTGTCACGCAGCTTGCGAAACGTGTCGTGAGCCGTCCAGAAACTCAGGACGGAATGTTCGCCGGGAACGAAATTACTGTCAGAAACAGGCTGAAACATGGGGCAACTAATAGCTAAGCGACGGTGGACGTCGCGTTGGATGGATAGATTTGACCGCTGGGGCGGATTCTAGTTGGCAGCCGCCTGCGTCGCAAAGTGCGACAGGCGATTACTCGTGCAATTTGCCTGCGCAGACCACGTTACCGGGTTGCAGACAGTGGAAATCTCAGGACGGACCGGGGTTCGGACGCTGTGGCCAGGATAAGACACCCAGCGACGCAGCGCCTTCTACCGCAGCGACAGCTGCCATAACACGGTCGCCAGGCCGGCGATAACGCAGTACGCCGCAAAAAAGTGCAGCCGATCGGCGACCACCATCTTAATCAGCCACCGCAACGCGAACACACCGACCACAAACGAAACGACCGTGCCCAGAATCAGTGGCCGCGGACTTCCGTGAAACGTCGCCTCACCCGTCACAAAGTCCTTCAGTTCCATCACCGACGCACCGCCGATTGCGGGAATAGCGATCAAAAACGAAAACCGCGTTGCATGTTCACGGTTCAGCCCGCAGGCCATCCCAGCAGCAATCGTGCTGCCGGAACGTGACACCCCAGGTATGATCGCGATCGCCTGAAAGATTCCGATCACCATAGCCGTACGGCGCGTCATGGCACTCAGTTCATCATCTGACTTCTTTAACGCTCGACCAGCCATCAGGAAAGCGGCCGTCAACAGCAACGCCGCGCCAGCCAAAATGGGGCTTCCGAAAGCGGCATCGACGTAGTCTTTAAAGAAGACGCCCACCAGCCCCACGGGAATCGTAGCACAGACAATCAGAAACATCAGCCGATAGTTGCTCAGCAACGCGACGAGATCTTTGCGATAAACGACCAGAATCGACATCAGCGTCCCGAAGTGCAGGGCGATGCCCATTGTCGCACTTTCTTCCGGCGTTGATGTGCCGGCGTACTCTTTCAACAACGCGTCGGCGATCACCAGATGCCCTGACGAACTGATCGGCAGGAACTCCGCGATGCCCTGCACGATGCCGAGAATCACGGCGTGAATATATTCCAATTCCATCAATCACTTTCCATCCATGGTCTTCAGAACTACCGAATCCTGAGATTCAATATCCAGTTCGCAATGTGTTCTTCCGTTGACGTTTCTTCGTCGTCCGATGTGGCCTGTTGCACCACCCACGATCCGGATTTCCTAAGCATGGACACAGCTTGCTGCTGGAGTGCCTGCCGCTGACGCGACTGAATCCCGCCGGATACAATAAGCGATGAGGACGGCAACGCAGAGAGCAGTTCGGCTGGAACACCAAAAACCTGAGGCCAACAGTCAACAAACACGGCCGCACGAAACATTCGCCGACGAGTCTGCAGAATCAAGCCAGTACACACCTCCGCCTGCTCAGACGCCGCAATAAGTACGATTCGAGCCGATTCGATTTCACGCCCGCCTGCTGTCGCCACAGCAACCGCGACGGCCTGTAGGATAAACTCCCGATGCTCTTTGGTGAGTCCCTTGTTTTCTGTATCCACGGGCACCACCAGAATCAGATTGTGTAGTTCACACAAGTCTTTCCAGCGGTTCAAAATCGTTTCCGCAGGCACGTCGCCCGCCGACAGTAACACAACCAGCCCGGCATTCGAACCACTTGCGGTTGTTGGAGCGTAATACCAAACCTTACCGGCATCTTCGCCCACAGTTTTTTCGTCACGCTGCCATTCGACCTTCTCTGACGTTCCAACCATGTCTGCGATCTCTGCTTTCGACAGGACAGTTACGGTTTCCGGCCGCTCAACCGGGGTAACAACCGCTTCCTGCACGTCACGATTTGCAAGCTCGGGAATCCACTTCAAATTCACGGGCTGGCCAACAGGCGAGGAGCGCATCGCAGTTGCAAGTTCCGCAACAGTCTTCAGCGGGGTCTCGCCCCATTGAGTCAACACGACTGTTGAGGGCAGCCCAACCCTCGCCAATGGCGACTCCGGAACAACTCGAACCGCCACGCCAGCCACGTCGTCTTCACCAGCCTTGACTAGCTCACCAATAACCATGCCCCAGTATCCGGGCCTGGCTCGCACAAGTTCCGCAGCCAGTGACAGCTCTTGGGCCAATGTTTCTTCGCCACGCTTGATCAAAAGCTGCATAGAATCACCGGCATAAGAACTCTTCACAATCGCTTCGAGCTGGCCGAACCGTTGAATCGCCACACCGTTCGCTTCGACGATGCGATCACCGACTTTCAGGTCAGCCTTAGAAGCCGGAGAATCCGGATGCACTAACTTCACCGAGAAATTGGTTTCCAATGGATTTCGAGTCGACAGACCAACACCGAGAAGTCCCCGCACACGATCCTCACCGTTTCGCAACAGATTCGCTGTCTGCAACGCTTCACGAATTGGGATCGCAAATCCGATTCCAGAGTCATACCACTCCACACCCGCTTCAATTTCATCGCCACTATCACTGGGAGACAACGGCACCAGAATCCCCAGCACGTCGCCATCGAGATTCAGCAATGGACCGCCGTAATTGACGGGCGAAATTTTCGCGTCGGTCTGAATTGCCAGTCCGAATATTCGATTCACCGCGCTCACGATTCCAACTGACACCGATGGCTCCCCTGGGTACATTCTTCCAACGGCAATGGCAGACGCGCCAACGGCAGGCCAGACGTCCTTCGCAAATGGTGGCCGCACAAAACTGCCTTTATCACACTTCAGCAACACAAGTTTGCAAACGTGATCCACGGCAACAACCTTCGCGGCAACTCGATCTCCGCCCGAGTCCTCAACAAAAATCGCAGC
Organism: uncultured Planctomycetaceae bacterium; assembly: GCA_937919915.1. Taxonomy (GTDB): domain Bacteria; phylum Planctomycetota; class Planctomycetia; order Planctomycetales; family Planctomycetaceae; genus Fuerstiella. The sequence goes on along the minus strand of CALFOL010000884.1, from coordinate 7,876 downwards.
CGACTGCCCGGTGAAGCCAAACGCGCTGGTCAGTACAAACCCATCGTCTGAGATCACGATGCCAGTCGTCACACGTGACGAAACAGACTGGCCAGACGTCCCAGCCGTTCCGATCAGGCGGATCCGCAGAGCAGACGGTGCAACGTTCGCAACAGCTTTACGGACAGCAACGCCAGCCTCATCAGCCGATACTGAAGCTGTCGACAGCAGCGCTGCAATCACTAATGCTGTCACAGCCGCGAGACGGAGAACTTCGCCTGGAATTTGAATCTGCATGGATTCCATTTTCTGCATAAACGACAGCGAACTTCGCTGACTTGTGGCCGCGAGGAGCGCGTTTTGATTGAAGAATGCCTGCTCCCGCGAGCGAGCACTGTCCACGACAATTAGTAAACTGCTCTAACGCCGAACCGGAGCGATCTGAAAATCATCAACGTCCAGTGTACCAGTGCTGCCGTTCAGGCCAATCCGAATGATCATCTCTCTCGCGTTTGCCGGAACCGGGACAGTGCGCCGCGCTTGCTGCCAGTTTTCCGTGCCTCGCCAGCGAACGAGCACTGTTCCGCCGACTTCACGTCTGACAGAATCGTAAAAATGAATGATGGCTCCTGCAAAATCATGCTTTGTCGCACCCGGAACAACAGCGTCTGTGCGGGCCCAGATTGAGAAATTCAGCGCTGCGATGTTTCGACCATTCACGCCGCAGCCCTGCAGTGACTGAGACAATTCGCCGGCGGTCGAATTCGAGAATCGCAGACAAACTTTGCCACGCATCGGGCTTTCCTCACACATTTCCGTTTGGCGCTGATAATGCCAGCCATCTGCACGACCATCGTCGTTTTCGTCCAGCTCGAAGTCGCCATTCACGATGCGTGGATTGTCGGCGTCCGGCTGAATCCGTCGCAGCTCTTCGGATGCTCCGGTCATCGGTACAAACAACGTGGGCACCAGTTTTTTTTCTTTCAGCTTGCCATCTTCTTTGGTGAACAGATAAAACGACTGCTGATAGCGCTCTCCAATCGGGATCACCATCGTGCCACCTTCTTTGAGCTGATCAATCAGTGGCTGCGGTACACTTTCCGGAGAACACGTCACAATGATTCGATCGAACGGCGCGTGTTCTTCCCATCCCAAATAACCGTCTCCATGCTTAGTTGTCACGTTGTTGAAGCCAAGTTTCTCAAGCCGCTTCTGTGCTGACTTCGCGAGCGTTTCCACAATTTCGATTGAGTAAACTTCATCAACGATCGTGGACAACACTGCCGCCTGATATCCGCTGCCTGTTCCGATCTCCAGCACCCTGTCAGTTGGTTTCGGATCGATCGTTTCCGTCATATAGGCCACAATAAATGGAGAAGAGATTGTCTGCTGCGCGCCGATGGGCAGCGCGACATCTTCGTAAGCGCGAGCACGCAATCCGCCGGTGACGAATTCGTGGCGGGGCACGGTTGCCATTGCGTCCAGCACCAACTTGTTGGTGATGCCTTCTGCTTCAATCACGTCAGTCACCATCCTTCGCCGGGCGACGGCGAACTGATCACGCGTTTGCGATGTCGCGCTGGTTGCGCAAAACACGATCAACAGCGAAGACGCAACAAAGGTCTGCGTTGATCGTAGTATTAATCTGGCTTTCATTTTTCTTCCCACCAATCGACACGGGAGAATTAAACTGTGTTCTTCTTCGCCGCTGCAGCCTTCAGCAGAATTTCTTCGAGTTTTGCGGCGGCTGTTTGAATGGAGAATTCCTGCTGAACATGAGTTCGCCCACTCGACACATAACGTTCTGCGAACTGATCATCGGCAACAAATTTCGTAATCCCTGTAACAATCGCGTCGACACTGCCAACTTCGCAGAGTTCTCCGAATTTCCCGTCCTGCAGAATCTCACGCGGACCGGACGGACAATCCGATGACAACACCGCCGTGCCACACGCCATGGCTTCCAGCAGAACATTAGGCATGCCTTCCAAAAACGACGCTGACACAAACAGATCGGCTGATTTATACCACGCCGGAGCATCTGACCGAAAGCCCGTGAGCCGCACACTGGATGCCAGCCCCAGATCAATGATCTGCTTTTCCAGTTGCAGTCGCGAAGGTCCATCACCAAGAATTGCCAGTCTAAATTTCACCTGTGGAAATTTGCCCTGCAGTCGACTGACGGCATCCACCAGCAAATGAAATCCCTTCTGCTGATTCAGCCGTCCCGCCGACACCATCCGAAAGCACGTTTCACCATCGACATGTTCGTTCCACCATTCGTCATCAACAGCAACGGACGCGGCCGCCTGCACGCGATCGAAGTCGACGCCGTTATAGAGCGTTGCGACCAATCCTGCGTTCAAACCGTAGAAGCGTTCTGCTGATCGAGCTGCTCCGGCGGAATTGGCAAGGACGCAGGTCGACTGATTGTACAAGCGTCTCAGGATTCGTTTTTTGACCCACTGATGTCGACCGGCAACCGGTGCAAAGCCCCGCGATGGATCGGTAACGACCGTAGAAACGTTGGGCACGCCTGCGCGCTGGGCCGCGTCTGCAGCGATTAGCGTCATCAGGAAAGTTCGGTCGTAGCACACGTCGGCTTCGCATTCCTGAAGGTAACGCGACATATCACGCACGCGTCGCCCGTGCATCAGAAACCCAGGCCGCTGTGAACCTGTGTAGCGTTCTTCAAAAGCTGTTACCGAAACGTCATCCGGAATTTCTGCCAGCAGCGGCCCTGAGCGATAAACCAAATACAACAGCGGTTCGATCTTTGTGCGATCGAGATGTCGTAACAGTGCACTGAGTTGTCGTTCCGCACCACCGCCCTGCATGCTTCCGATAGAAAAGACGACTCTGATTCGCGACATAAATTCTCACCTGGCCAGCACCCGACAACTTTTCCGTTCAGCAACGTGATGTGGTGTAGATACTCTGGTTGATCACAGCAAACGTCACAACAGTTCCTATCAGCATACAGGACAACCTCTCAGCACTTCGCCAGCGCGGCTGCGGGACGACAATAACGACGTTTTACACGACTACAGCAACCACTCATCTCACCCTGGAAACACAACTTTCATGAGGAGTGGAAATTATTCTTCTTTGTGCAACTGTAAGGGCTGGTTTCCTGTCACGAAATCCAAAATCGAAGAGTTGGCAGGCTTTGCACACCACTTTGATTTTCCTGTACCATAAAAGTTGCATCGTCATTTGACACTTGGTTACCGCGGGTTAATATCGCGGTCGTTGAGTTGAGTAAGACGTTCGCGACAGTTTTCTGCACCTCTGTCGCGAATACCCATAGATAGCCTTCTGCCCCAGTTCCCGCTTCAGGCGACGGAGTGCCAGTTCCCACTGCACCACCCTCACCGTTTCGATGCTGCGCGCAGTTATGACGGAGGGGTCGCATGACGCAGCCCGTTGTACCCGGAGAGTCCTACGGTCGTGATGATAAATGCGCAGGCATTTCAGCTGAAATTCGATCGGCCATCGGTCAACAGAACTTTGAACACTGGTTCACAAACCGTAGTCGGTTTGAAATCAGTGGCAACATTCTGCAGATTTTCGTGCCCAACCCGTTCATCTCGAACTGGTTGGTGAAACGTTTCCGTTCGCAGTTTAATAAAGCGGCTGTGGCCCTCCTCGGGCCCTCGGGCTCTTTTGAACTCGCCGTCGACGAGACACTGCAACACAAGACGTCAGACAGTGATTCAGGTTCGGCGTCAAAACCTGCCCCCCCACAACTGACAACTGGTGCAGGGCAGACAATCTCTGCAAACATTCCCACAAAGATCGCGGGCGACGTCAGCGGTGTCCAAACGCTGGCCGTGCGCCCGACCAATCGTCGTCGGTTCAATAATTTCACTAGTGTTGTCACCGGTGAATGCAACGATCTGGCAGTGATGGCAGCGAAACAGGTGGCCGAATTTCCGGGCCAAAGATTCAACCCACTATATATTCATGGGCCAACCGGAGTCGGCAAGACCCATTTGCTGGAAGCCATCTACACCGAAGTTCGTCGCAATCAGAATGGCCTGAATGTGATGTACCTGTCCAGTGAAGCGTTCACCAACTATTTCACGCAGGCCCTCGACGCCAAAACCGTGCCTTCATTTCGACAGCGTTTCCGCAACGTCGATGTGCTGCTGGTGGACAACATCGAATTTCTGGACAACAAACGAGCGACTCAGGAAGAGTTTCTGCACACCGTCGTGCAGGTCATCGAAAACGGCGGACAGCTCGTTGTTTCCGGAGACCGTCATCCTCGACTGCTGACCAAACACCGCGAAGAACTGACCACGCGATTTATGAGCGGTCTGGTGTGCCGCATCGAAACACCTGCCGAAGACACGCGTCAGCGCATCACAGCCGCCCTGGCGCTGCCCATGAAGGACAGCTTCAGTCGCGAAACTCTGGATTACGTCGCCCGACGCTGCAGGAAGAACGTTCGCGAAATTCAGGGAGCCCTGAATTGCCTGCACGGCCACTTTACACTCAGCGGCAAACGCATCACGGTCACACGTGCCCGTGAGATTCTGGGTGACATGGAGCGTGAGTGCCGAAAACTGGTCCGAATCAGCGACGTCGAAAAAGTCGTGTGTGATGCATTCGGGTTGACAACGACCGACATGCGATCAAAGTCCCGTCGCAAAGCGGTCAGTTGCCCGCGAGCACTCGCGATGTACGTCGCGCGCAAACTGACAAAGTCGGCGTACCGCGAAATTGGCATGTACTTTGGTGGCCGTGATCACAGTACCGTTGTTGCTGCCGAAAAACGCGTGCTGGCATGGATTACGAAGGACTCGCCGATCGAACTGCCAACATCCTGTCGCGGTCGAACGGTTGCAGACGTCATTCATGAAATCGAAGAACGTCTGCTAAGCCTGGCATCGTAGAGCAAGCGGTCCGCCTGCTTGTCGAAGACGTTACCGGACTTGCCCCTGAGCGGCTCCCAGTGGCATGCCGTTTCCGTCCATTTGCTGAAGAGCCTGGTTATAGCGGCTGTCCAGATTCTGCAACTGTTGCTCATAGGCCGCCAATGGACTTGCGTTCCGTGGCTGACCTGCCGGTGCTCCGTTTGTATTCCCTAAATACGGTGTCGCTTGTGGTGCTGGACCATACTGCTGCACGCTGGCTCCCGGACTGCCCTGCGGATAGAAGGCTCCGTTCTGCGGCGGATACTGCGGCGACGAGGCTGGCTGCGTGTTGTACTGATAGTTCTGCTGCGGCTGGGCAGCAGAATTTCTCATCTGCATCTGTTGCTCCGGTGGCATCATATTATTGCCTGTGGGATAAGTTGCTCCGTTTTGCATCGCAGGAAAACTCACCGTTGGATAGCCACTCTGTCCCTTTGGGTTCACTGCATATTGCGGATGCTGATTTCCTTGTGGCCTTGGGGCGCCGTAATTCGGCGACGCATCAATTGGGAACAGTGCTCCGGGACCAACGTTCAAACCAGCCAGTGGCGCATTCATTCCAGACGAATAGGCCGCGGAGTTCATTGGCTGTGGCGGATTCATCTGCTGCAGTAAACCTTGTGGCACCCCGAATTGATTCGGCGAACCATTTGCAGACTGAGGGTTCGTATTCTGAACTGTTCCGAACTGATTCTGTTCAGATGCCGGGTTCAGGCCATTCGGATTGTACTGTGAAACGGCTGCTCCTGGTGGTGAACCATACTGTTGACTCTGAGGAGTTTGGCTGTGGGCGGGCTGACCGCTCATTGCTGAATACGGAGCGGCTCCAAAGTTGTTCGGCTGAACATTCCTACTGCCCGTAGTCGGATAGTTTTGCGGATTCGCACCGACGCTGATTTCCTCAGGAGAAAGTTCGACACCCGCTGGGTAGACATGCACAGGTTGAGCCGACTGAGCCATCTGACCGGAATTCGGATCCTGGTTAGGGTTACCGTATTGAACAGCGTTCTGGTTCTGGTTCTGGTTCTGGTTCTGGTTCTGGTTCTGCTGCTGCTGCTGCTGCTGCTGCTGCTGCTGCTGCTGCTGCTGCTGCTGCTGAGGATTGAACTGCTGCGGAGCTTGATCCCCAAAACCGCTCATCGGCGCGTTGGCCATGGCAACAGCGGTTGGCTGAATCGCGCCAGTCGCCTGCAGATCACTTTCAAGCCGTGCGAGCGTCGTTTGAGCATCAGCCGCTGAGTAGATTCCGGCCAGACGGTTTTGCGCACCTGCTCGGTCGCCGCGATTCAGTGACAACAAAGCCAGGTTCACATGAGCTCGTTCGTGCCGTGGTTGAATCTGCAGTGTCTGGTTCAGGTACTGTGTCGCTTCATGAAAACGATTCTGCAACAGGTAGCTGCAGCCGATATCGTTTAACAGACTCGCATCCTGTGGGCGTGCCTGCAAAGCGTGCTTGTAATGAAACTCTGCGGCCTGCCAGTCTTTCTGAAGGTCAGCTACAATCGCCATGCTGTGGTGTGCGGAAGTATTGGTTCCGTCGAGTGCCAGCGCTTGACTCAAAATATCCCGAGCCTGTTGTAACTTGACTGGGTCATCCTGTCCGGCTTCACGAATCGTCGCCTGACCACGTCGCACAAGCTCGTCAACGTTCCCAGCCAACACCGGCATGGTCGATGAGACCTGCTGAATTCCGCTGCTGTTCGAAGCGGAGTTTACCGGTGGAGAAGACTCTTTCTCTGCGAGCCGTGCCGTTGAGGCCAGCGGCTGAGGAGCATCCAGAGCAGCCAGTTCAGCTGATGAATAGACCGGATCCTTCGATGCAGACCACGGCATCATTGAACCAGTGGATTGGCAGCCTGAAGTCAGCAGGGCAGCAATCAGAAATTTGCAATGGGCGCGGCTTGTCATGACAAGGCATCCGAGTTTGAGTTGAGAGAGAGAAGAAGGGAAATGAGTCAGAAGCTCTTGAGATGAGATTACAGCGTTGCTGACTAGTGAGCAGAACGTTTATATGCACAGTCCGTCGAACGTGTCGAGACGGAAATCCGTCCAGAAAATGCGTATCGGCAATACCTGCCGTTCAGTAAACAAAGTGGCATTTCACGCAGATTCAGCTGGTCCATCAACGGTACAAAGTCGCTAAACCAGATCCTTGCCTTCCGTTGAAACCGCCGAACTGTCGGGACGAACGAAACAAGACGCGATCCTGCTCAGCTTCCAGTGAGTTGATACCGTCACTGTACGCTTGTGAAACGACTGTACGGCAATCGGCCTCCGGATTGCCAAGTTGTGTCAGGACTCGCACCACGAGATCACGCCGCGCGGCATCGAGTTCCGGATTCGAGTTATTCTCCGAGCGTTGCACGAGTACTGGAAATGGTACAGCAGGCAGTCGAGCCCCAATCTCCATAATGTGATCGCGGCCATACGGTGACAGGTCGGACGACTGGTCGACGAACTCGTTTCGATACAGCACAAAGTCACTGGCTTCGCCATTCGTTTCCATGGTGTGCCAGTGCGCTCGACTGATCGCTCCCAGGGGCAGGACATCAGGCACCGCCAGACTTCGCACCCCGGCCAATGCTGGCAGCGGAACGTGCGCGCAACCAGACACCAGAGCACAACAAACTGTGATCAATAATCCTCGGCCGATTGTCGTTGTGTTCTGTTTCATGTGACGTCTCTAGCGACGTGTATCAGTGTTAACGGGAAGCACATTCGTGTGCGCAACGGGTGTTGTTTCACGACGAAATGCCGAGGCTAAACGTGACATCATTGGCTTGCGAACGGCGGCGCCTGTAGCAGGTCCGGCTGCACTCATCGGGATCGGCACAGGTAGCTGAGGTGGTGGCGTAACGGGTGGCAACATCTCGGTTGGAACAGGCACCGGAAACGGTTGCTGTTGCGTGGGCGCTGGCAGACTGTAACCCTGAGCTGGTGACATTTGCGGATCCGGTTGCGGCAGCAAACCTGGC
>CALFOL010000883.1 GCA_937919915.1 uncultured Planctomycetaceae bacterium | reverse complement strand
CAGTGACAGCCCCAGTCTGCACGGCAAGGATAAGTCGCAGGTTATTATGTGCGAAAACATAAGCGCCTGCTTACCGTTCACAACAATAAGTAAACTGCTCCAGGGGTTCTAAGAAAACGGTCTGCGTTAGAGGCTGTTTGTGAGCAGATCAGCCGAAGACTTTTCTGCGTGATCGCGTGGTTGTTTCCGACTGTATTACCGGAGTCTCGTCATGGCAGTGCTGCAACGGCGACCCTTACCATCCGTTTTCTAATGTGAATAGAGGCCGTCATATGAAGCTGCTCGGAGGTATCTCAAAGCTGAGTCGTCATCTCATCGTCGTGTTCGGCATCGCGATCACTCTGTCGCTTCGTCTCACGTACGCTGACGAAGGATTGCCTGCGTCCTCTGAGCACCAGATGTCCCTCGCGGCCGTTTTCGGTGAAGATGTTCTGGCGGATGATGTTTTCGGAGTACGCCAATCCGCACTGGAACTTGAAGACTCAGTCGCCTACCAGCAGCTTTACGAGTGGGTATTGCCGTCCGCCTCTCGCGGTTCGTGGCGTCTGATTTCCGCATTTCGCGAGGGGGAAATGATTTCACCGGCCAGCGACCTGGTGAAGCTTGCGGCTCGGCAAGCTGCAAGTGCTGCGTGCCGAGGTGGCTGCCGCGGAACCGACGACGGAGTATGACCGTCGTTGCCAACTGGCGATGTTGACCGTGGTCGACTTCGCCGCGGGCCAGCAGGTAACAGCATGGAGCTACTGTTCGCGACGTACGATTCCACGTGTGTCGGGCACGCGGAGCACTTCCCGGAAACACTGGCGGTGCTGACAGCGGCGGCGGAACCGAAGATGCACCACATGCTGCTGGATCACGTGACGCGCATGGTTACACCCTTCATGGTCCAGGACGAGCGTAACGCGTGGCAACTGCAGTTGTGGGGAATCTATTCCACGTACAGGACTGCCGAGTATCGACCAAACGAACGCCTGCAATCGGCTGACAACCTGCAACAATGGGATCCGGTTTCACGCGTGACAGCGAAGACTCATGGCGATGGTCATCCTGTCGCTAAATGGGGCTTCAATGCCGGCCGCGTCGACATTCAGGTATCACATAACCGTGACTATTTGTATTTTAATTCGCCACTGCAGGGGAACTTTGTTGTCGAAGGCGATGTCACAACGTTTGGATTTCGTGGCAGTCACTTCGGCTATTCTGATACAGAAATTGTTCCTTCCTACACGCTCAAGCAATACGCGTTGTGTCGCTTTCGAAGTCGCGAGGAACTGCTCCCACTGACTCCACAAGCGTGGGGGCCGCGGGAATGGTTTCGATGTCGCCTTAAAGTTGCAGACGGTACGGTTACCGCGGGATTCAACGGACATCCGTATCCGTCGCAAAAGGTTGAAGCAGAACATGACCCGTGGATGTCACTCTGCAGCCCGGTCCGGTTCAACGGAGGAGCGAGGAACCTGCGCATCACTGGTGATCCTGTCGTGCCTGATGTGATCGCACTGGCTACATCTCGGCGTCTCGCAGGCTGGTTGAGTTACTACGAAGCGGAGCCGGGATACCTGACAGATCCGTCGATGTCTCGGTTTGGAACCGGGGGAAGCTGGGCCTTTGAATCAGACTCGTCTACAGGCGGAATTGTTGGCCGACTCCGTCCCCACTTGAACGGTTGCTACAACGAAAGCCTGCTGCGTTATCATCGCCCGATGCTGGAAGATGGGTGATTGAATACGAATTCTATTACGAAGAAGGGCGTTTGGAAGCCCATCCAGCTATTGGCCGACTGGCGTTTCTGATCACGCCTGATGGCGTGCGGGGTCACCATGTGACCGATGGAGAATTTGAGCGTACCGGATTGTCGCCAGAGAATGTGCATCTGTTGCTCTCAGATCCAGGCTCAGCACTTTCGCTGAAACCGAATTCGTGGAATCGGGTGCGAATCATACTCTCCGGAGACCACCTGCAGCTACAGTTGAATGGAGGCACCGTCGCGACGCATCAACTGGCCGAAGGCAGCGATCGGACATTCGGGCTGTTTCATTTCTCAGATCAGACCCAACTGCACGTCCGCGATATTTCGTGGAGAGGCGAATGGCCGAAACAACTGCCCGACGTTCTAAGCAATCGCTTATATGTTTTCGCACATAACAACCTGCGAATTGCCGTTGC
>CALFOL010000882.1 GCA_937919915.1 uncultured Planctomycetaceae bacterium | reverse complement strand
CAACGCATGGATGCTGATCTTTTGGGGCGTGGTTATTCGTCAGCTTAACTCGTCTGGTGCCCTCTGGGAGATCCTTTAAAGTGGACCCTTCATTCACACCTTCCCTTCTTCCATCACGGGCGGTGATCTGGACTTGCCGTATCCTGTGCACAATTGCACTTGGGATCAGTGGCTATTTGGCATACACGGCGTTCAATACCTCTGAAGTTTATGGTTGTGGTGGCGGAGAAGTGTTCGACTGTGGGCATGTGTTAAACAGTCGTTACGCCAAAATACTCGGAATGCCGGTCAGTGTGCCAGCTTTTGGCATGTACGCCAGTCTGCTGGGCGTACTGGCGTTTTTCCGCAAAGAGACACCTGAAAAACTGCTTTCAGTTGGCTGGGGGATGCTGACTGTGGGTGCACTGAGCGCCGGATTGGCTGCTTTGTGGTTCACCAGCATTCAGGTTTTCGAGCTGCAGCATTTGTGCGCTTACTGCCTCGGAGCTCACGCTTGTGGTCTGATCATGGCTGGAATCGTGATTTGGAAACGGCCATTGGGTTGGGGGCGGTTGACTCAACTTTCGGCTTTCAGCGTTGCCGGCGTGGCCTTGCTGATCACCGGCCAACTGACGACGGAACCGCCACCCACGTTTGTGGTGGAAACGTATGAGAACACTCCGCATTCGGCGGAACCACAGCTGACAAGCTTCACCGCTCCAGGTGGTGCAGAAGAATTCGACGCTCCGGTCTCGTTTGCTCCGCCCGGAGAAACGGTTGATTTGATTGAAGCACCCGTCGCGGGTCCGGTCGTTGTGGACAACTTGTTCGCTCCACCAGGCGACGCGACAGAGAATTCGGCACCACTCACTGAGTCACCGCAGGAAACGAAGTCCGCTAATAAAGAAGGCGACGCGACAACACGCTTGCCAGAAGAGGCACCTGTCACTGGAGCTGGCGTTCAACCGGCCAGTTCCGCAGCAGCGAAATCCGTTTATCTGTTCTTTTCGCCAACCGCAAGTCAGCTTGCTGCGCGCTTGTTGCTGGCTTTGCCAACGGATGAGCAGCAGTTGCCAGGTGGGGATGCAGGTGCAGCTATCGCTGAAGGCACAACACAGACTGCAGCGAAGCCGGTGGTTGTCGTTCCGAAAGAACGATTGGTGACAGTGGCTGGCAGTCGTTTTAGCCTGAACACACGTCACTGGCCACTGCTTGGCGACCCGGACGCTAAGTACGTTTTCGTGGAAATGTTTGATTACACCTGCCCTCATTGCCGCAATACTCATAAGGCGATCGAAGGGGCGTTTAGTCAATTCGGTGACAAGTTGGCCATTATTGCGTTACCGGTGCCACTTGAACGCAGTTGCAATCCTGGTGCGAAGGGGAATGGTCATGTTGGTGCCTGCGAGCAAGCCCGGCTGGCAGTCGCTGTTTGGTGTTGTGAACGCAGCAAGTTTAGCGATTTCCATCACTGGATGTTCGAAGCCAATCGCACCACAGGCCAGGCGAGAATTAAGGCGGAAGAGTTGGTTGGCAAAGATCAACTGGCCGCTGAGCTGGCCCTGGGGTATGCTGGTGACTACGTCAGCAAGCATGTTGAACTGTACAAGCGGGTCGGCAGCGGCGCAGTGCCCAAGTTGATGTTTCCGAAATCAACAATGACCGGTCAGGTATCGTCGGTCACCACTTTGGTGACCGCGATCCAACGCGAATTCCCTGGCAACTAGAGCAGTTTACCTAAACAGGTGGATACGTGGGACTCGTGGGAGCAGGCGATTTACATTCGGAACGTGCGCCGCGGCCATAAGTCAGCGTAATACACTGTAGTGCTGCGTCCGCGGTGCTTTGTTGTGTGCGACTGGCTTTACCAGTGCCCCGGAATCGATCGATTCGATCCTGATTTGGCACCTGACACCGGCTCAGTTCCCGTAAGCACGCCGCCGTGGTTGCTATTATTCCAGAAGGCAATCCCTCAAGTCGTTGCTCGCGTCTGATTTTCACAGGGCTCATCGTCCGAGCAATCCATCCTCCACTGTCACAGGCCAGTTGATTCATGATCCCTGAAAGCGACGCATTCCGGTGTGGCGGTGCGCTGACCACCGACGTTTGTCCTGTCTCTTTGCCGTTTTACCAAACTGCCCCTGACTTGTGTACGGGTTTCCAGTGGTCAATAATTGCGACACACGTGCGTCCCCCTTATTCGCCTGTTCCACTTAGAGGTTTCTCGATGATTCGGCCCACTCTTGCTGTCCTGCTGCTGTTTGCGGTTCAATCAATCACGGTCGGTGATGAGCCGACGTCCGAAGATTTCGGGAAAACGAAAGCCGGCCAGTCCGTTGAACTCTACACGCTGCAAAGCGGCAAAGGGCTGATCGCCAAAGTGATGACGCGCGGAGCGACATTGGTCCAGCTGCACGTGCCGGACAAAAATGGTAAGTCTGATGATGTTATCCTGGGATGGGACGACGTTGCCGGTTACGAATCGGAAGACAATCAGTACTTCGGCTGCACCACCGGGAGAGTTTGCAATCGCATCGCGAAGGGTCAATTCACGCTCGACGGCAAAGACTACACTCTGGCGATCAACAACGAGCCCAATCATCTGCATGGCGGTGTCGAACGCAGTCTGGACAAAGTTGTCTGGAAGGCGACTGGCTATACCAGGGACGGTGGGCATGGCGTCCGATTCAACTACACCAGCCCGGACGGCGAAGAAGGTTACCCCGGCAATTTGAATGTGAGCGTGAACTACTACGTACCTAAGGATTCGAACACTCTGACGATCAGCTACTTCGCGAAAACAGACGCGGCGACGCCCGTGAATCTCACAAACCATGCTTACTTCAACCTCGCGGGAGCTGGCAGCGAAACAGTTCTGGACCACGTTCTGAGAATTAACGCTGCGACCTACACACCCGTCGATGACACGCTGATTCCGACGGGCAAAATTGAAAGCGTCAGTGACACAGTGCTGGACTTCACAACGCCCAAACGCATCGGAGCTCGGATTAAAAAACTGGATGACGCTGCAACGATCGGGTACGACCACAACTTCGTGTTGAATCCACAGGACGACAAATCAAAGTTCTATAACCTGGCTGCGTCCCTGTCGCACAAAGAGTCCGGCCGCACACTGCGAATCATGACAAAGGAACCAGCCATTCAATTCTATTCAGGCAACTTCCTGAAAAGGCAAACAGGCAAAGGTGGTAAAACCTACGCTCACCGGAGTGCGATATGCCTTGAGACTCAGCACTTCCCGGATTCCGTCAATCAGGCAGACTTCCCCAATACGATTCTGAAGCCGGATGAGGAATATAAAACCTCAACCTCATTGCAGTTCGGAATCATGCAGCCACCAGCCGCCAAGTCGGAATAGCCTCCGCAGCAATCACATCGCTGCAAAAAAAGGTGGAGCACTCTGCCGGTCTCAGTGTTATTGACAACTAAGCGCAGTTTGCAACCGCTTGCGGGCAACGGAAACGTTTTCAGGGGCCATGCCGCAACGGCGCGTCTGCTGCATACGGGCAACACTGCGTCCGCCTTCCCGGAATCGTGTGTCCATCGTAGGGCTTGCGTCGAGGCATCGCTCCTCCTGGGGGTGAAACCGCAAATTTCGCGCAACAGGTGCATGGCAACCCTTCAATAGACTCCGCCGTAGTGCTTACGGTAGTCTGTTTGGATGTGCCATCGCTCAAGAATTCCGTCGCAAAGCCAAAGCGGCGGCGGCGGCGGCGGCGGCGGCGGCGCAGCTGAATCACCCCGGCAATCGTCAGGGTGATTGACTACGGCATTCAGGATGGCATTGCGTACATCGTCTATGAATTGGTTGATGGTGTCACTCTGAAGCAGTGGACGAAACAAAACACAGTCAGCTACGGAACTTTGTACTGAAGTCGCAGGCGCACTTTCCCATGCTCACACTCGCGGAGTGGTACACCGGG
>CALFOL010000881.1 GCA_937919915.1 uncultured Planctomycetaceae bacterium | reverse complement strand
AAATGAGTCGTCCATCTGGGTTGTTCCTTACAAGCTGATTGTTGGAGAAGATATTCATTTCATTGCGTTGGCATCAAACACGCAAAACTACGTAACCGTACACCAGAACCAGTTGGGGTTGGCTGTTGGGCTATTTTTTTAGTTTGCGGCGTCGGGCGCGGCGGACTCGTTTGCGGTCGGCCGCTTGTCGGCGTTCGTCCTGGCGGTACGTTCGGAGCGACTCGGGGTGCTCCGCTTTCCAGGCATGCGGGGCCAACGATGCCCAGTCAGTGTCGCCCGCAAGCACGCGACGTAACACGTCATCCAGGTACGCATGGACGTCGAGATCGTTGCGTACCGCACTGCCGATGATCGTCATCAGGTTTGCTGCACGCTCGCCAGCGGCCAGTGAGCCTTTAAACAGCCAGTTCTTGCGGCCTGTGGCGACGCGCTTCATCAACTGCTCGCAGTCGTTGTTGTCGATCGGGATTCGTGCGTCGGCGGCGAAGCGATTCAGCGCTTCCCAGTGACGTCGCACGTACGCCGCGGCCTGGCCCAGATTGCTTTTGGGAAGCACCGATGAGGCACTCATCGCGTCGCTCGACAGGTACTCGTCAATCAAGTCCAGCACACGGCGCGAGAGACTTTGCCGACGCGCGTGTCGCTCCGCATCGTCGAGATCTCGGATCTGATCTTCGATGTCGTAAAGCATGCGAATCAACGATTCCAGCTTCGCCACTTGAATGGGGAACGCGCTGCGGCACTCGTCGATCTTACGACGCGCGTGAGCCCAGCACGCCGCGAAGGTAATCCGCGAGTCACTTCGAACATCGATCTTTTGGAAACCCGACCAGCAGTCTCCGATGAGAGTTCCTTCGTAGTCAGCCAGCACATCATCCGGCCCGTCGCGATGACGACTGACCGTGAAGTCAAAAGCGACCACCGGAAGACGCGAGGCGTGGTAGCCCCAGAAGTTCGCGCGAATGCTCGGCTTGCCGGATGCAATTGCCCTGGTCAACACTTCGCTGATGCGATCGCCGCGAGGATGATCCGACAAGTCCGGCATCGCAGCGGGCGTGATCAGCACCACGCCGGTGTCATCGCAGCCAACGCAGGAATCCGTTTTCAGAAAGCTTCGCAAGTATGCGGCCAGCGGTTGCAAAGCGAACTCGACCTGTGTTTCGATGTTCACCAGCGTGCTGCGACTGGGCGTCCAACCACTGCTGGCAAACAGGTCTTGCTGGCGATAAAACGGCAGGTGATAGAAGTATTTTGACGCGACCACTTCGACGCCGATCGAAACGTCAAAGCGATCGCCTTCGACCAGGCCGGTGGGACGCTCGGGGCTCACGACGCCCTGAGATTTGTCAGTCGGACTGGCGTACTTGGCATACTTCACCACCTCGACGCGAAGTTCGGCCCGCTGCCACACCAGACGCTCGACCTCGTCGTAGCCGATCAGCTTCAAACCTTCGCGGCGGTCTTCGGGCAGATCGACAATTCGTTCGCTGCGAGGCAAGTGCTCAGGGAGTTTGCGGTCGGTTTTGTGAGGACGCCTGCGCTTGCCATTCTTCTGCTCTTCCGCATCGGCAACTAGCTGCTCGGCTTCGCGGATGGCTTCTTCCAGGGCGCTGACAACTTCGGGCGTGGCCTCCAGACCGAGATCCAGAAACAACTGCCCTTCGCCATCGGTGCGGCGTTCACTCTTTCGTCCAAAGAGTTGCTGAAGAAGTTTTTCGACCTTGAGATTCAGCTCGACGTTTTTCTCGGTCAGCTTGTCGTTAATCGTTTTGAGTTCAAGGACCGAGTGAGCCTGCTCCTGCACAAGCTTCTCTTTCAGTTCCAGTGCAGCCGCTTGCTCTTGCATCGCAACAGTCTGTTGTTCGGTACGCGACTGCAAGCTAGCGATCAACCGATGACAGGCTTCAATGTCATCGGGAAGTGGCTGTTCGTTTGGAGAAGGATTCGCGTCCATGATGCCTGATTGTACGCATCATGGACGCAAAGTGTTTGCCGTTAATCGACCTTCATTCGTTTTCTTCTTTGCTTTGCCGACTTCAACGGCACACCGGCGATCCACATCGCCAGCTCGACCGAATCGATCGTGACGTGAGATTGATCACCGTCAGGCTTTGGAAGTTCAACGGTCCCCTGTTCCAGACGCCGGTACCACAACGTCAAACCACCTGTTTCCCACCACAGGGCTTTGATGCGATCCTGCTTTCGGTTAACGAACAGGAACAAAGATCCGTCGGTGACGTTGTGGCCCAGTGCGGTCGTGACGATCCCGGTCAGCCCATCGAAGCCTTTGCGGAAATCAACCGGCTGAGTGCAGAGATAGATATTCGTCCCGGCGGGCCATCCATTCATGACTGATCTCCGCCAGAACGACCTGACGCGAGCTCAGTCGGAACCTCGACACGAATTCGTACGCCACCGGGGAGTTCAATGGTGGTGCTGGCCAGCGGTGGTGCAACGGGCTCGTGTTCCGCGTGATCGGTCGCAACTTCGACACGGTTCTCTGCCGCAGCAGACACACGCAATGGAACAAAGCTGACCTCAGGCTGAGTTGGCCGAAGTGAAGGTTGCTGGCTCAACTCCCGCAGCGTCTTCTTCCATTTGTAGAAAGACGGTTGCGAGACGCCTTCGCTTTGGCAGAACCGGGCAACGGTCATCCTGGCAGAATCGAATCGCTGCAATCGTTGTCGCCAAAGTTCGACAGTTTCCGGACGAGACATGGGGGTTCTCCGTTTGGTGAAACGAAACAAAACCCGCTATGCTAAATCCCGCGCCTACAACGGTTCTGGTGTACGGTTACGGCGCAAACAAATAGGCGCGCCACAAAACGGCATTTGAAGGCGTTCTAATCGTCCGAGACGAGTCGGTTGAGTAGGTCGGCGATTGAAATGGGTTTTCGGACATCTTTGGTGCGTCGCGCGACTTCAACATCGCTCTGTGGCTATTCGGCTAATTGCAGGAGGAGAAAGACCTCTCACCTTAGCCCAGCCGTTCGACGAGGCGAAGCTGATTCAACGTCAGCATGGACTCCTCATAGAAATGGAATCATTAAGATTCCGACCAGAACGAGAAAAAGGAGGCCCCCGCCGGCTACGGCGCCGAATGCCGCACCTTTCCAACTCCTGATTGAGTAGCCGACTAAAAAGCCGAAGCTTGCTCCCAGAAAGAATAAGCCCACGTAAAAATACGCGATGTCGATCGATGTGG
>CALFOL010000880.1 GCA_937919915.1 uncultured Planctomycetaceae bacterium | reverse complement strand
AGGATTTCGCGAAACATCGTTTTCCACAGTCTTCGACAACACGGAATGAACTCAGCACCGAGATCTACGGATTATTTCGGGCTTTCCTGGTAGCCGACTGGCGGGAACGTGGTGATCGCAGGATGAAACGAAGAAATGATTTCCTCCTGTGCAGGAACCTGAACGGTGTAGGTAACCTCTTGTCCATCAGTGACGCGTGAACGCTGCTCAATTACGAATTTAGTCGCCAGAATGACATGCCCCTCCGCTTTCTTACCAAGGTATTCGGGCCGCAGTTCGAACGCCTCGTAGAATCGATTTCCAGCAGCCGCGTGGGCGTCGTAAACGTAGAACACCTTGGGGAGTATCGACAATGTTGTTGCACCGCGGATCGTGCCGCGACGTTCAGGGACTTGTGACTCGCCAAGCCGTGTTCGAGCGAAGCGTTGCGTTTGTTTGACCGTGAACTGCTCCAATTCTGCCAGCGACACTTCTCCATCCCTGTCCAGGTCGCCAGCTCCTGCCAAAGCATCGATGACGAACTCGGCAAAGATTCCGTTCTGACGTTCCGGATGCTCATAGGACTTCTGCCCGCGAGAACAACTGAAAAAGGCGGCGACACCACCGGGCGGTTCAATGACTTTATTGATTCCCACTGGTTCCAGCTCGATGCCCTTCGAGCGACTGAGATTCGTCTGCGGATCGTTGCGACAGGCGTCAACAATCAGCACCTTCGTTCTGGCACGACATTTCTTCCGGTCACCCAGGAGTGCGTACACATCCGTCAGGGAAATCAGGCTGGAACGATCGGATAGATCGACATCCATCGGACAGAAGTAGATGTTGTTTTCGTTTTTGAATTGCACGCCATGGCCTGAAAACGCGAGCAACAGTGTGTCGTCTTCAGCAACTTCTGAGGTCAGCAGCGTCAACTGCTTGCGAATCTGTCGAGCTGTCGGCAACCGTTGATAGTCAGCAGCTCCCACTGACTGTGTCATCAGAACCAGGTTCTCTGCACCGTAACCGGTGCTCATTAACACTTGGGCCATTTGGTTCACGTCGTTCTCAGTGTATCGCAACGCCGTTAGCTGAGCAGGGTCATATTGGCGAACCCCGACCAGTAATGCATAGTGTTCGCCGGCAGACACACGCGAAGTCGCAAACAATGTCAGAATCAGTAAGACGACTTGATTGATGCATGTCATTGCTCTTGTCTGACTGTTAAGGAATGTGTTTGAAACTTCTGAGAATTACTGAACGCACTGGAGCGTGGGACGCCAATCACCTGATGTTACCCTGCCATTGATTTGCTATCTCATGGTTCTCAACCGTTTCGGCGACAAATCAGGGGATTGACATCCCCCGCTCGCCTAGTTTCGATTGTACCGCACAGTCACGAACGCTCGCTGCTTTCCGACGACTCGTTTGACGAGTTCATATTTCTGATCAATCCGTCGGCCCCGGCCAGTAGCGGTGTCGGCAGATTTTGCTCCGGCTTCATCAGGTGGAGGTGTCGCTGTCGGTTCCCAACACGCGTGAAACGTGGCCGTGATCGTTCCAGTACTGGTCAGGGGAATGGATTTATCCGCAGCCGCACTCTTCGCATACGAAGTGATTTCGAAAACGTCTGTCTTTGCTGAACTGATGTACCAGCCCGGAATGTCAACGGACGTTCCCGCAGCGACGACAACCTGGCTGCCGAAGTTTCCTTCTTTACTGAACGCATACATGCTGAGTCCGTCGATGTTCAGGGATACCGCCGTCTCAAACGATGCTTTATTGTGGAGTCGAACGATATATTCCTCACCTTTCGCGAGTTCAACAAAAGCAAATCCCTGATCATCCTTTGGTTTGCGACTGCTTGTCGAACTGCCACGTCGGGCAAGAATTTCGATACCGAATTTGCTGCCGCGATCGGCTTTTGTCACGTTGCCGTCAATGGCAGCAGTGGGTGTGTTGATAGCATCGTTGAGCTTTTCGTGTCGTTTGTCTTCGGAAAGATCAGCGGGGATGTCGACGGTGGGGTTCAGATGAGTCACCGCTTCTTCACCAAAGATCGGAATGGCAATCGGCTGAATCAGTTCATCACTCTCGCGGTCTCGAATTTCGGCTTTCAGTCGCAGAGCAACTCGCTTCGGTCCGGACGTGCCTTCCGGACGAAACTCTTTTGAGAAGCGGCCGTTGATCGTCAATTTAGCACGACGAATTGTGAATTCCTTCGCTTCCAAAGCCGCCACCAGTTTGTCACGCAGTGCGGCATCGCCGTCTCCGTCCGGACTTGTGACCGCACCGACGAACACGATCTTCTCGTGACGCTCCCGCTCAAAGAAACCGGAAACAGCATCTGCAAGCCGAGTGACGCCGTCATCCACAGGTGATGCTGCCTGAATCACACCGGGATGCACCAGCGAAACAAAGGTCAAAGCAACAAGAGTCAGTAAGTACTGTTTCATGGCAGTCATTCCAGGCGAGCGGGGGACGTCAGTCCCCTGATTGTGATTGATTTAATGTTGGAGTGGTTATGGATCTTGTCATCGTACAAATCGGAACACCGACGTACCCGGCTCGCCAGTTAGTTAACAATGAAAGGAAGTCCGATTCCCAGTTCCCTGGCGACTGGTGCAAAGGCCTGTTCCCATTGCTTTCTGGTGATCGGTTCTCCTGCGGTTAGCGGTCGCAGTTCGAACTTGCGAAATGTCTCGCTGAACCCAATCACCGTTTCCAGCTGGCCAGCGGTCGCCTTGATTCCTTCGGCCTCAGCCTCTTCGCGAGACTCAGGCAGGCCCAGCTCGCGAGCAACATCTGCCAGCATCAGTTCCTGGTCGTACTTTTTCGCGATTGTCGTAATCGGTTCCGGAAATTTTGTGATGTCCTTGTCGGTGTCATCACCCTGTTTCAGGAACGGGCCGCATGCCTGCTGCAATGCTCGTAGAAAACGTTCTCGGTCCTGTGTTACCAGGCGATCCATGTCTTCCTTTTTGGGGTACAGGCGTCGCACCTTGTCAGCGATGTCTCCGCTTCGATCTTCGAACTGACTGCGGATGGCGTCCGTGAATGTCCGCATTCCATGCTTGTGGCAGCCGATACAGCTGATGCCGTTCAGGATGTCGTAAGTGCCGCCATACTGGTTCGGGTCTCTAACGATCGACTGTGGGCCGGCATCGATTCGTTCACCGGTGGATTTCGCCAGCATGTATCCCTGCAAACCATTTGGTAGAGAGAAGATGAACTCCCCACCATCGTGATCGAACGCACCGAAATTCTGTCGGCCCGGAAACTTCGGCCCCAATGGGAAACGAGAAAAGTTCTGACGCTCCTGGTCGCCCGCACTGTCGTAGCTGGGCCAGTAATAACCGTACCGAGCGTCCTGACGTTCCACGATGCGGTTGTGATCTGACACACCGGATTTCTTGCCACTGAATCCCGCTCGCCAGATGCGGTCATTGTCAAAGTTCGCCTGCAGATCGACGCCCAACAGTCGTTCCAGCGTGCCGACTCGTTCCGGAATGCCCTGATAGTCAGGCAACGTGACCAACTTGTGGTACAGCTCCGGACGGGCGGCCGTATGCACAAACCAGTCGGCTCGCAGGTAAGGGATCTCGCAGTGTGTCAACTCATACAGTCGGTCGGCCTCACCACTGCGAACGGTCAAAGCGAACGGATACTTCTTCAGCAGTTCCATCCAGTGATGTTCGTGCTTCCAGCCATAGTCACGCAGATCAATTCTTAGCACCAGACCGTCATCGTCGACTTTGATGGGCACGGCAATCCGGGGCAGGCTTGAGAAGCTGTTGATGAGTTTCGACACCGCTGCCTGAGTCAGTCGAAGTTCCTCTTCAGGAATTGAAGGATCATTCCACAGATGCAGCAATGAAAAGTAGCGAGTGAACGCTCGTTTGTTTTCCGGCAGTTCTTCGAGATCGGCCAGGACAATTCTGACAATCAACTTCTCACCAACAGACGTTCGTTCGGGGCGTTCGGCTTTCGGGAACTCCGCTCCTGCGTCGATCCATGCCTTTAGGTCAGCGATCTCCTGCTTGCTCGGTTGGTCCTGATCCTCCGGCGGCATCTGCAGCGGATCGTGATCATTGATGACTTTCCAGAGGCGAGATTCCTCCGGCTTGCCAGGCACAATGAACGGATCCTCGCCGTTATCCAGAGGCCGCAGCAGCGTGGCTCGGTCCCGCATGTCCAACCCCGTGTAGGCATTGTCGTCGCCATGGCAGGAGGCACAGTGCTTTTCGAGAAACGCGACGCCTTTCTGTGCCACCTCATCTGCGTTGGCAGAAAGCAATGGGAACAGCAGTAAGCCGAGAAACGGCAAAAACTTGTGCATCGGATGACCTAAAAAAGGCGAGCGGGGGATGTCAGTCCCCTGATTGTGATTCAAACAACGCGAAACGGCGAGCAGGAGATGTGAAGCCCCTGTGAAATGGAGTTCTATGTATACTCGCACCCACAGTAAATCCGGGCACTCACGTACCCGGCTCGCCAGTGTCCCTTCGGACAACGTCTGCCGTACTCGCAATCTTCCCGGATTCCATCCGGAATTTCCACAGACAAGTAAATTCCTCGCAATAGACTCGGGCAATGACGACTGGTGAAACAGAGAAAACCATCTGCGACCGCTATTGGCTGCTGGCGTGGACCATGTACGGCAACTGGTTACCGGGAGACAGCCGAGCGTTCGTCAGCAACGTTCGCGACGGCGACGGTCCGGAAGTTCGTCACAACGTTCCCGGAACGGAATACGATTCGGGCATGCCGAATCTGGAAAAGCATGCTCGGGGTCGAATGAAAGGTGATCTCGTGCGGAT
>CALFOL010000879.1 GCA_937919915.1 uncultured Planctomycetaceae bacterium | reverse complement strand
GGATCAGAGTTGCATCACAGAACGAATGCAGACAAAGGCAACCTCCGTTTTACGGACATGGCATCGGGGCACGTCTATCGAGCTGAAATTGGCAGCGACTTGATCGTAGAGCCGATGTGTTTGCTCGCAAATCCCAGCCGAACGTTAAGATGCGACCTGAATCTGGACGGCTTTCCGGATTTACTGATCGCGGAAATGGGAAGCCATGGACCGGCAGATCATGACCGCGGTGTGCTTTACTGTATCTCCGGGCAGCCATCATCTGACAAAGTTGCCACGCCAGTGTCGCTGCTGGACAAAGTTGGACGAGTTACGGACGTTGATGTTGCGGACTTCGATTCAGATGGCGACATGGATTTGGTGGTGGCAGAATTCGGCTGGCTGAAAACGGGTTCGATATGGCTCCTGGAGAATGTTTCGGCTAAAGGAGAAGCCATCACTGCAGAGAGTTTTCGCAGACACAAAATCGATCCGCGACATGGAACCATTGATGTACAAGTGTGCGACATCAACGCAGACGGTCACCTGGATTTTGTGGCCCTCATCAGCCAGGAATACGAAACCATAGATGCATTCATCGGGATTGGCGATCTGACGTTTCGTCATGAGACGCTGATGCCCGCGCAAGATCCCTCCTGGGGGTCGTGCTCCGTCGAATTGACAGACGTTGATCAGGACGGCGATCTCGATGCAATCTACTGCAATGGCGACACGCTGGACGGCTTGATTCTGAAGCCTTACCACGGAGTACATCTGTTGATCAACGAAGGTCGGCTTCCGTTTCTATCACGCCGGTTGCTGTCCCTTCCGGGCGCAAGTGATTCGGCGACTGCCGACTTCGACGGAGACGGTGATCTCGACATCGCCGTCAGTGGGTTCATGCCACCTCAGTTGTACACACAGTTACAACAGCCGGAATATGACACACTTTGCTGGCTGGAACAGACATCTGCGCTGAACTTTACCGTTCATTCGATTGAGACGTCTCAAACTGGCCATCTTGCGATCACGACCGGCGACTTCGACCTTGACGGACTG
Source organism: uncultured Planctomycetaceae bacterium (assembly GCA_937919915.1). GTDB lineage: Bacteria > Planctomycetota > Planctomycetia > Planctomycetales > Planctomycetaceae > Fuerstiella. The sequence continues at coordinate 2,900 of CALFOL010000879.1, read as the reverse complement.
CCGGATATCGCCGTCGGAAACTACCCCGGACAGGAACACGGCGCAGTCTGGTGGAACAGAAAACATCGTTCTCCTAAATAAGGAGTCGCAGCTGAGCATCATTGAGGTCGACTGGGCTCGCGCAGCGTGTGTGACTACGGATCTTATTTCGGGACAATTCCTGAGCGCCGCAAAGGCAGCGGTTGGCGGACGCTCTTGAATTTCTCACACAAATTGGCGGGGTCAGAAGGTGCGCTACGGCCCCGAGGCCATACTTCCAAGTCGCAGGTGTTCTTCCGCAAGCTCAAGCTGTCCGGACTCGCGGTAGTGTTTCGCCAGCAGTCGATTCGCAGCCGGATGCTGTTCGTCGTGTTGCAGAATCGTCTTCAACCATGCAATCGCATCCTGAGCCATCCCCTGTTGAAACAGGATCTCCGCCGCTTCCAAACGGAGATCTGTTGAATCGGGTTTGTCAGCCAATTCACTGACGACACTGACGAGACGTTGGCAGCGATGCTGAGTCTCCTGACTGACGGTCAACGCCCGTGCCGCTTCTTCCGTCAGTCCCTGCAGCGAATATGCTGCTGACAAAGCATGCCATGCAGACGAGTTTTCGGGCGCAATCTGTATGCACTGCTGCAGTTCATTAATCGCCTGCTGTGCTTCGTTGCGATCCAGATACCACCGCCCCAGTTCTTCAAGGATCCGGGACCGGACAAGTATGTCAGGAGTGTCCCGGTATTGCAGCAGGATAGCCTTCGCCTGGTCGCCAGCATCCATTGCCACAAGGCACTTCGCCAAACTGACAGCAATTTCACCCGACGGTTGTTGGTCGAAACAGTCTTGCAGCAGGGGCGCAGCGTCGCTCGTAAGATTGAGTGCCAATAGTGACTCGCCCCAACCTCTCCGGGCTGGCAGACTGTCCGGATGATCCTGAACAACAGCTTCGAATTCCGCAGCAGCCGCACTGTGGTTTCCCAGCTGCGAATAGAGCCCTGCCCTCATCAGCCGGGGCGTGATTGCCTCTGGTCGCCAATCCTGCCAAAACTGGACACATTTCAAAAACTCCGGCACATCGAACGCCGCCAAGTGACCATATGCCATCGCCTCGTAGACTTCCTCGGTGGCGGAGGCCTGCAGTCGACTTGCGAAAATTCGCTGTAGATCCCCTTCGACCCTGCGGATTTGTCCGGACTGGGCAATTGCCAGCACCTGTTCAAATCGCAGTTTTTCGACATCGCATCCGGACGCTTCTGCTTTCTGGAGTGCTGAAGCTGCACTCGAAAAGTTTCCGGACCGTCTGGCAGCTTTGGCAAGCAGGAACTGGCATTCGGAACATTGTGGCTGGTCGGCAGCCAGATTGTCAGCAATCAACAGGGCTTCGTCGACTCTCGCATCAGCCAGGAGCTGCCGAATTCGCCAACACTGAATCGAATTCCAGAAATACCATGTGGCAATCGGAACGGCAACCAGGCACATGGCCACAAAAAAAAACAGCAGCCTCGATCTTCGAGGCTGCTTTGCTGCGTTTGATTCATTCACTGTGAAATAACCAGATTAGTCTACCAGAATGAACACGAAATCATTCTTTGAGCCATCAGCATCCAGAGTTGCTACAAGTTTACTTGTTTCCGGGTTGCCGTATTTCGCTGGAATCTCGCTTTCAACGCCCGGAGTCACATTCTTACTCTCCATCTGCATCTTCCGCATGTCTTCTGGCGCCATTGCACCTCGATCTTCGGCAGCCGCCGCCGTCTTGGCAATACCGACTTTAGCATCACCACGTGGAGCTCCCGGTCGACCACCGGTCGTCATAGAAAACTTGCCTTCGGCATTAGTGATACCGATAGAGAGAGGCGATCCCTGAACGACAAACGTGACGTTCGCTCCGGAGATCGGTTTGTCGTTATAAGTCACGGTGCCGGTGGCGGCGACCAATTCCGGAGCGTCAGAAGACCCTCCACATCCGGACATCGTCGCCACTGCGGCCAAAATTACCCAAACGCCAATTCGTTGCATGTCAATCGATCCTGTTACAGCAGTTAGCCCATAAATTAGAGAAACGCAGCCGACCACCAACACGGAGTGTCGGCTGCTAGAAGGAACAGCGAATCCTAGAACTCTCCGATCGTCTTACCATCGTTACGAATACCCAGTCGCTGGTATGTTTCGTAATCGATGTTCTCGCTCAGAAAATGCACAGTTCCGTCACCGAACAGAAACTGCGCACCTCCGGTGTGCCCGGAACGGAACCCCCAGCTAAGATTCCAGTTATTCTGCGGTTCACAGCCTGGATGCTCAGGCGTCTGAGGTTTATATGGAGATTCACAGGTTGTCATCGTGTTTAACGGAACGGATGTTGAGGCATGCGCATTCGCCATTCCATTATAGTCCCACCAGCCAGTGAGATGGTCGTGACACGCGGACAGAATTTCCCCTACCATGATGGTGTTGCTGGTGCCGTCCGTGATATCCCTGATTGCCGGACTATCGGCCAGCAGGCGACCAAACATGCCCGAGATATATCGCTTCTCGGTGGTGTTGCCATGATCTCCCTGACCTCCCGGATTCGGATAGTGGACATTGGGTGTGAAGAAGATGTTACAGGCTCCGTTAGCGGACGGATTCCGGTTACTTCCCATGGAACCGCCATAGCTGGCCTGTGCCCAGTCTGTGTTGCGTACTGCACTCGCGTCAGACGGGCACCTTGAATAAGGCGTCGTGTGTTTCCGCAGTTCCTTGCCCCCAACAATCTTGTTATAGGCATTCGCGTTCCCAAATTCGATCTGATTATAAAGACTCGCCTGATCCGCAAATGGCAGAATACGAACCTGCCAGCCGACATGAGGGTTGCCCCAGTTTTGGCCAGCTGGCGGGAAACGCAAATAGACGTCGTGGTAGTTGTGCAACTCACGTTCCGC
>CALFOL010000878.1 GCA_937919915.1 uncultured Planctomycetaceae bacterium | reverse complement strand
CGCGTAGGACGCGTTTCGTCCTACGTGAGCCGTTTCCTGCGAGCCAGAACCGCCCACAACTAAAGGTAAATTGCTCTAGCAGGATATCGCCGTGGATGACGAAGTAGCAAGCCAACACGCTGCGCATAAAAAAAGGCTGAGTGGCAAGCTCAGCCTGTACGTTCAATGGGTAACTGAACGCTTAATTTTGAGTGCTTATCGATAAGCAGAATTAAAGCGGCAGTGCTTCTGATTTTGGAGTCTCAACATTCTGAGATCCAAAGTCACACAATTCTTCGCGAACGATATTCATCGTCTTCGGGGCTTCGATCCCGATGCGGACAGAATTGGGGCCAATCCGAACGACCGTGATGGCGATATCGTCCCCAATCAGGATTCGCTCACCCGCTTTTCGTGACAGTACCAACATTGTTACTTCTCCATGTCTTCGTGAATTCAGAACGTCCCTGTGCCTGAAACAAAACTGACAACATGCCAGTTTGGGCTTACCTCGACACTGTCACACATCACGCCAGTGTGTCAAAACGATGTCGACATCAGAATGATACAACTGGAGACATTATTGCCAACCCTAAAACTGACAAAACCAGCACTGCCTAAAAAACCAGCACCGAGTTGATTGCTTAATTATTAAGCAGTGTGAATCCACTTCGGGCGACTGCCGTTTTGGCGTTCCGCTTTGCTTGTATTTTTACTGATTATCTGGTCTTCTCGGTGGGCTTGCCTGACTGTGGGCATGAGCGGTCAGAGCAAACTGCGCAACAGACCTAGGAGAAGATGATGGTTCGAATTGGGATAATCGGCGTCGGGTTTATGGGCTATACCCATTTCGAAGGCGCACGAGATTTAGTCGGAGCGAAGGTAACCGCGTTTGCGACCCGCGATCAGAAGAAGCTGGCAGGCGACTGGACGGGAATTCAAGGAAACTTTGGTCCGCCCGGCGGGCAGGTCGATGTTTCCGGCCTGAAGTGCTGTCCGGACTACAAGCAACTGCTGGCCGATCCGGATATAGACCTGATCGACGTCTGCCTGCCCACAGACAAGCACTTCGATGTGGTGCTGGAATCCCTGGCCGCCGGTAAGCCAACACTGGTCGAAAAGCCGATCTCTGTCGACCTGAACGAAGCCGTACAAATGACGGAAGCTGCCCGCGCCGCGGGAGTCCCACTGTTGGTTGGTCATGTGCTGCCATTCTTTCCAGAGTTTCGCTTTGCAGCCGAGGCAATTCAGTCGAAGCGATTCGGAGCTCTGCGTGCCGCACATTTCAAACGCGTGATTTGTCCCCCAGACTGGTCAAATGGAATGTCTGACTTCCGCAAGCTGGGCGGCTGGGGAATCGACCTCCACATCCACGACAACCATTTCATCGCTCACGCCTGCGGAAAGCCACAGGCGGTGTTCTCCAGCGGCCTGCTGCAGGATGACTTCGTGAATCATGTTCATACGTCGTATCTGTATGGGCTCGAGGGGCCGACAGTGACTGCGGTGAGTGGTGGCATCGCGGCAAATGGCCTGGCATTTGGCCATGGGTTCGACCTGTACTTCGAAAACGCCACGGTTGTGTTCGACGCTGGTACATACGGTGGCGAATGGGTGGTCAACAGGCCGCTGAGTGTCATCACCAATGACGGCCAGGTGGAATTGGTTGATCTGGCAGGAAGCGACAAGTGGTGTGCCGCATTCACCAACGAACTGCAGGTCGCGGTCAATCATCTCACGAATGGCGATGATCCTGGTCCATTGTCCAGCGAAGTTGCCCTGGACGCACTGAAGATGTGCTATGCCGAGGCGCAGAGTATTTCCTCCGGGCAACCTGTGGGGCTTTAGACCAACTTACGATCACTGATTAACACCGAAATCGACCTGCGGAAAATGGGGCCCGAGCCTGACACTGTCGGCGGCGATATCCAGATGGCGGTGATTGATCGTCACGGTTGCCGCGAAATGCTGTTCAAGCCGATGAGTTTTGAGATCCCCAATTCCGTCTGGAAGTACGGGCATCGTTAATCAGCTCTCAATAATCACAATTCATCGTTAAAGGCCTTTCAGATGTTTGCTCGTCCCTTTGTTGCTTTGCTGTTACTGGCATCCAGCGCCTGGGCTGGAGTAGAAACCCGGCCCAACATCCTGTTTTGCATTTCGGACGATCAGTCATGGATGCATGCCGGGGCATACGGATGCTCCTGGGTGAAGACTCCCGGATTTGATCGCGTCGCCAAAGAAGGCCTGCTGTTCAACAATGCCTACACCCCCAACGCAAAGTGTGCCCCCTCACGCGCTTGTATTCTGACCGCACGCAATACGTGGCAATTGGAAGCGGCCTGCAATCACTGGTGCTACTTTCCGCCGCAGTTTAAGACTTACCCGGAAGCACTCAGCGATCAGGGCTACCATGTCGGCTGGACGGGAAAGGGCTGGGCGCCCGGCATTGCCAATGACAAAGATGGCAAGCCTCGCAGAATGACCGGCACGCGGTATGCCAGCAAGACACTGCAGCCGCCGACAAAGTCGATCAGCAAGAACGACTACGCTGGAAACTTCGAATCGTTTCTGGCTGATACTGACGGCAAGTCCTGGTGTTTCTGGTACGGCGCTACGGAGCCGCATCGCGATTACGAATACGGAACCGGCGTTAGCGTCGGTGGTAAATCAATTGACGATATCGACGAAGTGCCGTCTTTCTGGCCCGATAACGGAGTCACCCGCAACGACATGCTGGATTATGCTCTGGAGATTGAGCACTTCGACACCCATCTGTCACGAATGCTGCAGCAGCTGGAAGCCAGCAATCAGCTGAATAACACGCTGATCATCGTCACTGCCGATAACGGGATGCCGTTTCCGCGGGTGAAGGGTCAGGAGTACGAGATGAGCAACCATCTTCCGCTGGCCATGATGTGGAAGCAGGGCATTCAGGAACCAGGCCGCCGGCTCGATGACCTGGTCAGTTTTATCGACTTTGCACCGACCATCATGGAAGCCGCCGGAATCGAATGGCAGCAGTCCGGAATGGCGGAGACGCCTGGGCGTTCTTTGATGCCAATCTTCGCTGCAGAAAACTCAACGACCCTACATCGCGATTTTGTCGTTTTTGGTAAAGAGCGTCATGACATCGGTCGGCCTGAGGATCAGGGGTATCCAATGCGCGGCATCGTTGATGGCGAATACCTCTACATTCGCAACTACGAAACTGCTCGCTGGCCAGCCGGCAACCCGGAAACAGGCTACTTAAACTGCGACGGCAGCCCCACGAAGACGGAACTTCTGACAGCTCGGCGATCCGGCACGGACATTGCCGGGCGGTGGCAGATGACATTCGGCAAGCGTCCTGCGGAAGAGCTGTATCGCATCCAAAGCGACCGATATTGCATGAGCAACCTGGCAGCAAATCCAACATTCGAAAAGATTCGCCGCCAGATGCAGGCAAACTTGCAGCAACGCCTGCTGGACGAAAAAGACCCTCGCCTGACGGGACCTGGCGATTACTTCGAACGCATGCCATATGCCGACAAGTCGGGCCAGGGGTTCTACGAACGCTTCACCGCCGGCGAACAGATGAATGCCGGTTGGGTGAATCTGTCGGACTTTGAACCACAGCCGATTTCCGATTAACTGGCGCCTCCAGCCGCAGTCACGAGTGCGATTTACGAATCGCGCCGAGTTCGATCAAAGATCTCTGCCCCGTGTCTTAGATTATCCCTCATGCCGGCGAAGTCGCCTCCGTGAACCAGCAATTGACCGCCCTGATTCTGTCGATTCGCAAGGTCTTCCGGTGATCCGCACGGCATGCCCCATGCTACAGAATGACGCGAACATGCGGCTGCGACCAGTTCGACGGCGGCATCCAGCGTCAGCTCAGTGTCCGTGCGTCGGATACGCAGACCAAGATCTCCGGGGCCGACGAAAATGCCGCCGAGTCCCGGAGTTGAAGCAATCGCATCGATGTTGGCGATGGCTTCCGGTGTTTCCACCTGCACAACCAGAAAGGTTTCTGCGTTGGCTTCGTCCAGAAATGTTTCCACGCCCGCCATTCCGTTGACAAAATAATCGGCGTCCAGTCCGGCTCCATCTAAGCCACGATCGCCCAGAGGTGGAAACTTAACGGCATCCACCAACGTTGCGGTTTTCTGCGCCGTGTTCACGTGCGGAATCATCAGCCCTGCGGCACCGTCTTCCAGATAGCGGTACAGGCGAGTTTTCTCCAGCGTGGGCGGCCGCACCATGATGTCGATGTCATGCAGATGAGCATGAACCAGCAGTGTCTGCACGTCGCGATCACTGAAGTTTCGGTGTTCCATATCCAGCCAGATACAGTCGTAACCGTAATGAGCCGCGAACTTCACGAAGGCCGGAACAAAATGCCCCAGACAGCACATGCGAACAGTTTCGTTGTTGCGCAGTCGAGCGAGCGTTTTACTTTTTCTCATGTGATGGGTTCTTGTCGTGGATGCAGGAAGTCAGGCAACTGTCATCATAATCGTTTGCGATGATCTCGTAAGACTGCGGACGAATAAATCTTTTCACCGTCGTTCATTTTACAACTCGGCCGCCGTGGACAGGGCCCCTCGCAGTAAATTTCAGGCCTACGGCTCTGCCCGCAGTGTCGCAGCTGCCGATGATTTCGGAAAGCGGCTTAACAATTCCCGCTTTGTCGTTGCCGCTTCGGAAACTCGGCCAGACGCCTTCAGGCAATGCGCGGCTTCCAGCATCGACAGCGCAGAAAGGGCTTCGTCTGTCGGCGACATAAACGGCATCCACAAAAACGCAACGGACGCCTGATCGTGCTGGTGCTGTCGCTGCAGGCCACAGGCTATCACGTATTGAGGCCCGCCACGGGCATCGAGGGGCATGCGGCGAAGCTCACTTTGCCACGTCTTCAACTGCCGTGACAATTCCATCGGATCATCTAACAGGGCGGTGCGCCATAACTGTGCTTTGGCCAGATCTGCGATTCGTGGCGGGGAGGAATCGCTAAGCCGTATCAACGCAGATTTGGCAGCGCCGCGATGACGTTCATCGTTGAGCAATCTGGAAGCTGCACACAACCGCTTTGCCGGCGCGTCCTGCTGTTGCAGGTCCGATGCAACACCCGATACGCATTCTTCAGAAAGCAATCGTTCATCCCACACCAGCGGCAACAGAGACGCATGACGACTGCGGCGATCGGTCTCCAGAATCGCTTCGATACGCCTGACGGCGGCATCGCGGTCGCCCATCATGATGCACGTTTTTGCGGCCACCGCCTGCAGTTCGCGTTTCACCCAGTCACGCAACTCGGTCTCAATCGCGGTGTCGAAATGACGCAGGGCACGCGAAAATTTCCCTACCTGACGCTCTGTCAGGCCTGCTTCGAATTCACTGGACCTTAGGAACGTCAACTGCGTAATTTGCGAGACACGAAACACCTGAGTCTTCGTGATGCCGCTGCGTTGCAGGATTAGTGATTCGCCCGAGATATCCAAAATACGCCCGTTGTACGTGACCGGCTGTTCGCGGTCGCGCTGTACAGTCACCGTATCTGTGCCAATGAAGGGAAGAACTGTCTCCTGCGCGATCGCGGACGCGCCGACCAGCATGACCAGCCACATCGTGCCGCTGCAATTGAACACAGGACGGAGTCCGGCATAGACGGCCAGGCCGGCGTTTGCCCACTGACGAACTATGGCAGGTTGATGCAAGTCCATGTCTCCGATCGGACTAACTTGTTCGTGTCCTCGGTGGTCATTCGAATTTGCCACTGAACGACTCCAAAAGGCAGCTCATCGCAGAACAGCACGTCACACCGATACCAGCACCGACCGAACTCGCGATCCTGAACAAGCACTCGCGAGGCCGCTCGATCGCACTTCAGCGCGGTCTTTTCACCATTCGCCTGCGTGTACTTAAAGTATCGCGGGCTGGCAACATTGTAAGCGCGAGGCGTCGGCAATCCACGCAGCACATGCAGCGCCCAGTTCGGCGCTGGCTGCAGTGAGTCACCTTTTACATCTGCACGCGCAGTGAGATCGATGTCGTTTGGCACAACCCTGACGGCAGCGGCGATGTCCTGACCTGTTTCGGCGAATCCCGGGAGCACAATCAAAGTTGCCTGTTGCGTGTTCGCCGTCAGACTTGCGGTTTGTTCCAGCCGCCAGGGATAAACATCAAGACCATCCCATTGAACGGGTGATAGCGTTGTCAGGCGAAGAACGCCGCCGGCCGCACCCCCGCTGCCGTTCCACTGAGTCAGGATATCAGCCGCTGCGGGTTGTTGTCTGATGACAGAAAATCGCGGTGGGTCGAAGGGGGCTATCTTTGTGCGATAGTCGATCCAGCCACGTTGTTCCATCTGCTGATAAACCCAGCCCGGTCGCCAGGGTTCATGCATCGAATACAGCGGCGAATAAACAGACGGCACGATCAGCAGTGCGAGTAGTCCCCACCCTTTTGCAGACGTCGTCAGTCGTTTGACGGCGGGAATCATGCCGTACCAGAAGAACGGAGTCAGCCACAGCATCCAGCGCAGCGCGGCCGAGTTGCCGCCGTAATTGTAATTGCCCCTTCTGGTCAGGTAGAAGCTGAGCACAGCGAGCGCCAATGCCGCCCCGATCCAATACACCGGCACCGCTGCTCCGGATTCCTGTTTTCGAAACACCAGCCACCAGCCGACCAGAGTCAGCAGAAAAACGGGTGTCAGTGACAGAATACCGTGATGCCCAAGCACGCAATGAAACAAATAGATGGGTGGTGATTCTGTGTTGGCGTCGATTCCCTGTGGGTCGCTCCAGTAGCTGGGAACACCTTCATGAACGTACACATACTGCGCTTTTCCATAGTATGCGTAAAACGGTTTGATGCCGCCCGTGCAGATCCAGTTCGTCACAAAGAATGCCAGCAATGGCACCACTGCGGCGGGCACGTAACAGGTCGCGGTTGCTCGCCAATCACAGCGCAGAACGTAGAAGAATGTGATCACGCCAAACAAGGCGGCTGGCAATTCGAAGCAGCAGGTTAGCGCCGCAGTCAATCCAACAATGGCAAAGTCTGAGTTGGCCCGCGTCTGTGACGCATGCAGTCGAATCATTGCTGCCAGACAAAACAACACAGAAATCGCAGCGGGCGTATGGTTGTTTAGTGTTGTCAGAAACGGATTCAACATCGACGTGAATCCCGCAATGATCAACAACGTCGCAGTGGCCCCGACCGGGACATTCAACACAGCCAGCGATTTACGGAACGCCAGCAGTGCGAAGAACATCGGCAGCACGTTAACCAACAACAATAACAGTCGGCTAACGATCGCCGTGTCCTGAGACAGATTGTATCCGAGTGTGTTTTTTTCCAGCCAATAAAGGCCCGCGACAAGAGTTGGAAACAGCGGTGGCTTGGAAGAATAAAAATGCCACGGCTGACCGTCACTGTTTCTGTGGCGAACCTTATCGATCGTCGACCAGTGAGCGACCTGATCAATTTCATCGATGTGATAAGTTCCACGTTCTACTAACGACCACACCGTACACCACCGCGATCGATCGTTTGCGCTCTGTAGCGGTCGACTTTGTGCGACAGCCCAGACCTGTAACGCTGTTGCCAGCACGATGATCAGCAGCCCACTCCAGTGACTACCGGAAGCACGGCCATGCCGGGACTGTGCATCATCGGCCAAAGAACCTGAGGTGGGCTGAGACATAGAAGTGGCGGGGCGGGTAGTGTGTCTGGAGATCGGGCGGGACGTCGCGCTTTCCGTCAATATGGCTGGGAACGAGCAGTCAAGTCCGTTGTAGCCAGTGGGGCGACAAAACAGTGTAGTCGATTCGTGAGCGCAAAACAAAAACGCCGTGTGGAAATCCACACGGCGTTTTTATCCGGCTCCAAGCTCAATCAAGAAGTATTTAGACTTCCTCTGCGGCATTGAAGTTAAAACACATGCGAATCAGATGAGCGACATTGTCGGCTCGCATCTTATCGTTAATTCTCGCACGATGAGCTTCGACAGTCTTGGTGCTGACTGTCAGTTCTTCAGCGATTTCGCGACTGCTAAGTCCATCGACAACGTGATCGAGAACTTCGCGTTCACGAGCTGTTAGTCGGTTCAGGCTGTCTTCGGTTTCGTCCAGTTCCTCGTCCATGTCGACATCAATGTCGTAGTAGAAGTTATAAGCTCGAGAAACCGCCCGAACCATGTCGCCTACTTTGACTGGCTTACACAGGAAGTCGAAAGCACCATTCTTCATCGCTCGAACAGCCATCGGCACATCGGCGTGACCTGAGATCATCACGATTGGAAGCGGGAAGTCCTCTTCTGCCAGCTTTTCCTGAAGCTCGATCCCTGACATGCCCGGCAAGCGAATGTCCAGAATAAGAACACCTGGACGAACTTCGCGATAGTCACGATAGAACTCCATGGCTGTCATGTAGTCATGAACTTCGATTTTTTCTTCTTTCAGGGCTTCTTTCATAGAAGCTCGGATCGCCTGATCGTCCTCTACGAGGAAGACCGAGAAATCTTTACGTTTTTTTGGCAGCTCAAACTCCGTTTGTGGTGCCGCTTTCTTTTTACGGCGGGTAATCCGCCCACGTTTTTGCATCATCTCTGTTCCTTTCTTCCAGGTAACGATCAAGCCCGTAACGCACTTACATTCAGTTCCGCACCCAGACTGCGAGTCTTCTCAGGTAGTGAGTTTTGTACATCCCTAGGGGTTTTCTAAACTCCACACGAGAGAATTCCAGGTAGTCCGTATGGATTTTCTTCAATCATTCGAAATCAGTCAAGAATGGTGGGAAATATGGGGTTTTGCCCAACCCGCCTGTTCTGCTGCCCCAATTCCAATGTTGACGCTGTGCCGACAGTTGGAATAAGAAGTCCTTGTGCAGTTGTTTAGTCTGTGGCCAGCCACCTTTAAGTAGGATGACATGTTTCACAGATTTCTAACCGCCGTTTGCGGACATGACCCAAGGCAGGAAAACACCGCCCATACCCACACACAGGACGGACATACCATACCGCCAGGACAATCCGAATCACAACTCTATTGGCTATTCCACCTGCAGGACTACCTGTGACTGTTTACCGAAATATCAAATGAACGGCCTGTCTGTCACATCAATTTCTGGGATTTTGTGGCTATCCGTAACGTTTTCTCCGTGTTTGGCTGCCCAGACCTGGCAACAACACGAAAAACACGAGGGTTTCGAACTGTTTTCTGAGACTCTCGTAGACAGCCAGGAAATCGTTCGTGAACTTAGCGACGTGCGGCGCGAGCTGGATGGATTGCTGCAGCTGGGGCACGGGAACCAAAATGTTGAGGTCGTGATCTTCTCGTCAAACAACAGCTACCGAAATTACCTGTCCGCGCAGCTTCCAGAAGCGGTCAGACGCCGTGCCGTGTTCTATAAGAGCGGCCAGACATTCCAGATTTACACGTTTCGCCACGCAGAACTCGCGGTCGATCTAAGACATGAGTACACGCATGCGCTGCTCCACCAGACCCTGCCGTTTGTCCCTTTGTGGATCGACGAGGGGCTGGCGGAATTCATGGAAGAGCGGCCGGAACAGCGTGCGAAGTCGTCGCGGCAGTCTTCGATGAAGTGGCGGTGCCGGACAGGTTGGAAGCCGAGCTTGAAGCAGTTAGAGCAGATTCCTTCCGCTTCGGCGATGACTCAGGATCATTATCGTGACAGCTGGGCATGGATTTCGTTCCTCGCTTCTGAATCAGCGGCGACTCGAACGCTGCTTCGAACATACCTTCAGGCAATTTCTGCCGGAGAAGCACCAGGTAGCTTTAGTGAATGGGTGCAGTCGCGCGATCCTGAAGTCATAAACCGGGTAGGTTCGTATTTTCGCCGAATTCGTATTTCACTACGCTGACCGGACGGCACAGATTGCCACTGGCAATTCTGCTTTCGCAGGAGTTGCTTTGTTTCGCAATCCTGTGCGTCTGCTGATTCTGCCTGACAGGCTGACACAGCATTTGTTCCCGTGTCCAAGTTTGGGACTGGCATCGTGAAATTCACATCGACGAAACCACTGTTGCGGTCATTCATTTCGATCACTTGCGTGGTTGCACAAACACTTTCGATCACCGTATCGGCTCAGGAAGCTCCGCCGGTTGTGGCAGCCGACGATGTCCAATCAGTGCGGCCCGCCGCTATTGTGCGCGACGTGAGTCTGGAAGCTGACGGGCGTCTGCAATTGCGCCTGCTGGACAGATCTGGTCAGGCACAGGCTGGGCGAATCGTCCAGTGCCTGTTTCAGGATCAGTTGATTGCTCGTGGCAAGACCGATGCGACCGGTCGTGTGACAATCACGTCGCTCCGTCCCGGCATTCATACCATAACTGCCGCTGGCACAGTAACGGCCTATCGCCTTTGGAACAAAGACTCGGCCCCGCCATCCGCCATTTCGTCACCTGCAATTGTCGCCAGCGACGAAGCACTGCGCGGGCAGTACGGTTACGGTCCTCCTCCGATGATGGCTCCTGGGATGCTGGCAACAGGGGTCACCCTGGCCGCGGTCGTCGCTGTTCTCGCCGGAAAAAACTCTGGCAGCAAAAGCAGCCTCGCCCCTCCCGCAAGTCCTTAGGGATTACGGCGATGTGGCTATTCGAGCAGCATAACATCGCGGTTTTCCCGACGCTGAATTAGTTCGACCGCGCCGTTCGTGTTAAACCGCGGGTTTTCGTCGAACAAAACGGCTGGACGAGGCACGCCCGTCAGCGTCTTTTCCAACCGCCCCATCGCGGCTCCGATAATGCCCGCTCGAATTTCCGGAGGCCCGATGACGTCAACTTCGAATTGCGACCATTCCGGGATCGTTCGCAGCGAGCGTTCAGAGATGAGGCGAACCGCGTCATAGGGATCTCCAAGGCCAATCATCAGCGCGGGAGGCATCCAGTCTGTCCCGGACACTTTTTGAGCCTGATCGGAACCGAAGGCAGAAGCCTGAATGGCTCGCTGCGCCGCATCTCCCGAAAGCAAATCCAGCAGGGCGGCAGAAATTGTCCGCTGGTTGGCCGACAACTCAGGAACAGCGTGGCCGAACCAATCAGAAAGATGATCAGCCGTCCATTCCAGTGTTTTGTCCAGGTGACATAGGTTACAGGCATTCGGCCGACCAGTGTTGACACTAACCGAAGCAGATGGACTGGAGATTCGATGGCTTCGAATTGTCTTCAATAATCCGTAAACGGTATGCGGCATGTGGCAGTTCAGGCATTCAGTTCCAGGCGAGCCGTGCAGATGATGAGTGTGTGCGGGGCCATGTTTTTCGACGTCTGAATGACACTGTGTGCAGGCACGATTTCCATGCATCTCCGGCTTTAGCTGATCATCCCGCCAGTCGTCCCGTCGAGTTTCGTTTTTTTCGTGCATGCTGTGGCAGGAAACGCACCCCAGTTCCCCTCGCTGATAGCAGGGGGATTCCACCAATCCGTTGAATTCTCGGCCAGAAACGCGGACCTCTCCATCGGGCCAGGAAAAGCCAGCCATACGGTTTTGAGGTCCGTCCCAGACTTTGAACTCTTCAGAGGCTCTCGATTCCGGATCTGCTTTGACTAAGATCAGCGAATCTGAATCAACGAGTGAATTGCCAGGACGGAATCCGCATCCCATCGTGAGAAAGTTGCTTTCCGACTGACGGCTGAAGTCACGACGACTAACCCCATGGCATTGACCACACAAGTCTGACCGCGTCGCCGCCGAAAGCTTTCGCGGATTCATCATCGGGTCGTCCGCGACGGAGTCATTGTTCGCACGTCAAAGCTCAATGTGTTGCTGCCCAGGTCCGTGACACGCCTCACACGAAATTCCAAACTCTGCAACATGGGTGTCCCAGACGTGCGTTTCCTTTTGCAGACGTTGTCGCGGATGCGTCGAGTGGCAACTGCTGCACGTTTGATTCCAGCGTCCAAGTTCTGTGGTTTTCGGAAAATCTGACGGCCTCAGAAACGCCGATCGCCGCGGAATCCACCGGTGCTGATCAATCAGATACACAATGGGCAACTGAGCCGGCGTGTGCTCAGAATCGGATTCGTACCAAAACACGTGCATGTGGTGCGAGCCCGTCATCATCACGAGCTGCCGAGTGGCCCGTTGACCATGGAGAGTCGGGTCGTCTAATTCCACAAAGAATCGTCCGTCCCGCTGCTCGAACGAATAGGTCTGGCCTTCGACTTGCACTTGTGTATTCACAATCGCCTGCGGTGCCGTGGATTTTGAAATCACCTGCGTCATTGTGCGGTGATAAGAATCATGCCAGGACTGATGTTCGTCCGCATGGCATTCACGGCAGGATGATGAACCGACATAACCGTCTGCCAAAACGACTGTTGGCATCCATCGGTCCGAATTCAACTCCAATACGGGGCCAACTTAGAATCGCTCCAACGATTTTGCAAAATCGTCCCAACCAGGACAGCAGCGAACACAACCGCTGCTAAACGTAGGGGATATGGCATGTTTCAACCAGGCCTGACTGGCACGAACACTGGCACAAATAACAATGCCGGACGGTTGTCACCACTGTTTGGGATGCTGCCATTCCTCGATCAGAGTAATTTGTTTAGCGCTATCCAAAGCGGTGCAGGCGACAACCAAGGCACAAATCCGTGGACCAGCCGCCAGTGGTGGGATCAGGATATTGTTGCCTTCCAATGTCCGTCCGACACACTGCACGATCGCGACCGCGGCAAAACCAGCTATGTTGTGAATAAAGGTGACCGTGCAACGGAACTCGAAAACCGAGAACAGGAACGAAATCGAGGCGTTTTCGGGGGTCAATATGGCGTCGGGGTTCGTATTCGAGACATTGTCGACGGAACCAGCAATACCATTGCAATTTCTGAAACACGACGCTCTGTCGCTTACGGCGGCGACGATTTGGAAGTTTATGGACAGGCTCGCATCAACACGGCTGGCGTCGAACTCAACCCTTCTCTTTGCATTGCCGCACTTGACCCTGCAAACAAGGCACGGTTTGCTGCTGGAAGTAACGGCGAACGAGTACGTGGTGACCGATGGGGAGATGGTCGACCGGCATTCACCGGATTTCAGACAATCCTGCCTCCGAATTCCCCATCGTGTATCGCTGGCGGAAACAATGAGGATCCCAACAATGCAATCTATTCGGCGTCTTCGGCTCACACTGGTCGTGTTCAGGTTTTGATGTGCGATGGGACCGTGCGTTTTGTTAGTGAGAACATCGACACCGGCAACATTACGGCAGTGCCGCCAGTACGAGTGACAACCCCAAGTCCATACGGTGTCTGGGGTGCCTTAGGCACTCGTGGGTGTGGCGAGACAATCGGTGAGTGGTAGTCGATTCTGACCACCTTCTGTTAGTAATCCGCCTGACTACTTCGGTGGTCAGGTCTTCCTCTATCACATAACTGTGTCGACATCGAACCAGGTTAGTGCCCCGCAAGTTCGTGCCGCGAAATTAAATACCAGTTCAAGTTATTGCCATTCCGCTTCCCAATTAGATCGAAGACTGCCCCGATGTTCCATAGCCGTTCCTTTCGTACTGTGATTCTGACCATACCGACCATCGTTGCGTTCCTCGGATGCGGTGACAGCAGCGAAGATAAAGGGTCTGGAAAACATCCGAAGACGTATGCCGTAAGCGGAACTGTATTGCTTGACGGTCAACCAGTTGCAGATGCCTCTGTGTCGTTCCGATCAGCCACCGCAGACACAATCGGGGCAACGGGAAGGACTGCAGACGATGGCTCATTTACGTTGACAACCTTTGTATCGGGAGACGGAGCGATTGCTGGCCACCACAAAGTCACGGTCCTCAAAGTGGATCAAACACCGGACGACCCGTCTTATTCGGACGTAGATTCTCCGAATTATGGCAAAGAAATGCCTCCCGGGGCCCTTGGAAAGACCACATATGTTGTGGCGAAACAATTTACGAGCTTTGACACCAGTGGTATTCAGGTCACCGTTGAAGCGGATGGTGACAATGATGTTCTGTTGGAAGTTTCGGCCAAATGATTTTGTCGATCTCTTGATGTCTACAGCAGTTTTAAACACAGGAGGCCGCTGCCCGTTCGAACTACCGCTCGGAATTTCCCAAAGATGCTCGCACCGTGCGCGTATCTTCTTAAGTCAGAATCGAATAGATCGTGAACCGGTCTGGCTTGTGGGAGACTGCTCTCACAGTCCGAAACGCGTGCTCCGCGGCCACGAGTCAGCGGGGTCTGCTGTAGCCGCGACGCGATGGCGCGGGACGGTGGGTTCGTGGCACTGATTCGGGAATGGGCCTGGGTTGTGGAATGGGAAAGAGTTTGGGAGGCACGGAGAGACTGACGTGGGCTGGACGGCTTTCTGAATCTTCGATTAGCTGTAACGCGAACTCTTCACACGCGAGATCCGATGGAAGTGCAGTTCCACTTCGCGATCGACGACTCGCCGAACCCCTTCGACCAGGCAATTGGGTTCGTGGTCGGTTTCGCCCTGTTGCTTGATATCTGCCAGCGGTGTCCCGGGTTGCACGTTAAACGTCGCCTGATGGATAATCTGGTTGCCAGCGTCGAGTTCCGGCACGATAAAGTGAATCGTTGCTCCAAAGCACAGCATGTGATGCTGGTGCGCGTCTTCGTAGGGCCGAAAGCCAGGAAACGACGGCAGCAAACCGTGATGCAAATTGATGATGCGACCCCCGGCGAATTTCCAACAGATGTCCGCCGGCAACACCCGCATGTAGCGAGCCAGCAACAGATAGTCGATGTCGTACTTGTCGACTAGGGCTTCCATCTTTGCATAGTCAACGGCGCCGGAAGAATCGCCGATATTCTCCCACGGAACATCGAATTGCTCAGCCACACTGCGGCAGGCATTGCGGTTACCGATCATCACAGCGGCTTCCGCTTTCAGCCGGCCATCGCGGATGGCTCGCAGTACCGCCAGCGGTGGTTCGGTGCGGTAGGTTGTGCAGATCGCCAGTCGCGGAGGCCGTTGGTGTTCATCTCGCGACCAAACGCGAACCTCCAATCCCCGCAGTTTGCCTATTTGCCGCAGATGCTCTCGCAGCGTCGCAACCGGAGCAGTCTCTTCCGGCCAGTCGATCCGCATCATCATTGCGAACAGGTGCTCACTGTCACGGTCGTACATCTGAATTTCGAAGATGTTGGCCCCCGCTCCGGAAACATAGTGCACAATCGGATCGGCCAGTCCTTTGTTGTCCGGACCGACCGCGGTAATGGTGACCTGCATGAAAAACTCCGTCCCTTCGTTGCGGAAAATGGTGGTGGCAGTCTAGTAATAATTGTGTCTGGTTGACAGGCGAGCCACAGGCCTGAGTTACAGGGAAATTCGCTGTTACAGGCAGGATTCACCCACGTGAATCGCTTATCAGTCAGCCGGTTTCGATGCCGCCCGAATTCCGCTACACTCCGCCGCCCCGAATTCTTTTCCTTCAACACAATCACACGCAGAACTCATGATTGTCAGCAAAAACTGGCTTGGCGAATACGTCCCCGTCGACATGCCCATCGAAGAACTCACTGATCGCCTGACCATGTCCGGGCTGAATCTGGAGAGCTTCGAAAGCGTCGGCAGTGATGTCGCCATCGATCTGGAAGTCACCAGCAATCGCCCCGACTGCCTTGGTCACGTGGGAGTCGCGAGAGAGATCTCAGTCCTGTTCGGCACGGAACTCAAGACGCCCGCTGCGACGCCCGCTGTCTGCAGCGAGAAAACGTCCAGCGTAACATCCGTTGCCATCGAGTGTCCGGATCTCTGCCACGAATACCACGGTCGAGTCATTCGGGGCGTGAAGGTTGGTCCGAGTCCCAGCTGGCTGAAGAACCATCTGGCTGTTGCAGGTATCAATTCGGTCAACAACGTTGTCGACGTCACCAACTACGTGATGCTGGAATGTGGCCAACCACTGCATGCGTTCGACTTCGACAAACTGCAGGAAGGCCGCATCGTAGTTCGTCGCGCGGCTGTGGGAGAGAAAATCACCGCTATCGATCAGCGCGACTACGCGTTGACTCCGGAGATGTGCGTGATTGCTGATGCCGGTCGGCCAATCGCCATCGCTGGTGTGATGGGTGGACTCGACACGGAAATCTCGGACGCCACAGTGAACGTATTTGTGGAAACAGCGTCATTCGAACCGCTCACAGTTCGCGCCACAGCCCGAGCGTTGAAGCTGCAAAGCCCTTCATCGTTTCGATTCGAACGTCGCGTCGATCGACATAACATGGACTGGGCATCTCGCCGCTGCTGCGAACTGATTCTGCAGGTCGGCGGCGGACAGTTGCTGGAAGGCAGCGTCAGAGCGGGCGAGACAGTTGCCGATGTGGCCCCCATCACTCTACGCTTCAGTCAGGTTTCCCGTGTTCTGGGGATAGAAATTCCGCCTGGCACCTGTCTGGAAATACTGACCAACCTGGGATTGTCATGCACTGTTGAGTCTTCGGATTCCGCCACCTTCACCGCACCCACATGGCGACTGGATCTGACTCGCGAATGCGATCTCATCGAAGAGATTGCGCGCATCCACGGCTACGACAAAATCCCGGACAACGCCACGCTGCCGGTTGTCACGACGTCCAGGAGCCGTCGTGAACGGGTCGGCGATGTCGTGCGAACGCTGTTGCCTTCGTGTGGCTTCTTCGAATCACTAACGCTGTCGTTCGTCAGCGAAGATCAACGTCAACTGTTTCGGCCGCGCGGCGAAGTGGCGGCTGTTGCCGTGAATCATTCGACTCGCAGCCACGAAAATCAGATGCGTCAAAGTCTGGTGCCCAGTCTGTTGCAGTGTCGTCGTCAGAACGAACGGCACGGCACCCTTAACGCAGAGCTGTTCGAAATCGCCAAGGTTTATTTATCGGCTGGTGAAGGCAAGTCAGAGGCCGAAGCTGAGCCAACTATGATCGGAATCGTGTCCGGTCGTGAGTTTGTCCTGGTGAAAGGGATTGTGGAATCAATCGTCCGACGAATTTGTCCCGGTGCCGTGCTGAGCGTGCGGCCGAGCGGCTTGCCGGAATTCGTCGGTGGTCGTGGAGCAGAGCTGTTCCTGAACGAACAATTGTTCGGCTGGATCGGTGAACTCGACCGCAAGGTCACCGAAAAACTTGACCTGCAGGAAGGCGTCTGTGTCGCAGAACTAAACGCCAACCTGCTGGAAGATCTGTTCGAAGGCACACGCAGTTATTCGCCGCTACCGAAGTTCCCCGTGGTTTCTCGAGACCTGAACTTTGTGCTGGCAGAATCAGTCACCTGGGCACAATTGTCTGAGGCTGTATCGTCGGCAGACGGAGAATTGCTGCAGGACGTCTCGTTCAGCGGGCAATATCGCGGTAAGGGAATTGATCCGGGCATGAAATCGTATCTGGTTTCGTGTCGTTTTCTGGCCCCCGACCGAACTCTCACGGCTGAGGAAGTCGAAGCCGCTGTACAGAAGATTCTGGCTGTCTGTGAAGAAAAGCTTGAAGCGCGACTGCGGTAGAGCAGAATGATCAGCAGGCGGTCCGGAACGGCACGCTCCGCACATACACCCAAGAGACCGTTGATACCAGATATCCCGATGAAACGTACACTGCTGAAATCCAAAATCCACCGCGCACGTGTTACGGAAGCTGACCTGAACTATGAAGGCAGCATTACCGTTGATGCGAAGCTGCTCCAGGCTGCGGACATTGTGGAGTACGAACGGGTGGAAGTTTATGACATCACCAACGGAAACCGCCTGGCGACTTATGCCATTCGTGGTGAACCTGGCTCAGGGACAATCTGCCTGAACGGTGCGGCTGCCAGGTTGGTGGCGGTTGACGATCTGGTCATCATTTGCAGCTATGCCGATTATTCTGATGAAGAACGAGCCGACCATCGTCCTGTGGTGATTCAGGTAAATGACAAAAACAAACTCCGCCGAGTCAAAAAATCGTAGGTTGTACGACATTCACCATCACGGCCTTCGCCGGATCTTGATTTCGACAATTCACTGAGCAATGGGTTCCCGTCATCCTTTGAGGCCATGTATGTCAACTGAACAGAGTTTCCAGATCACGCCTGATGAAGACCAGCTGGCTGGCCTGAAACGTGACCTGCGATTTCACAACGCTGCTGCGACGACGCCAAAAGTCTTAACCGCCGAGCAGATCGAATCGTATAACACGGGCGGTTATATCAAACCGCTGGACATTTATGCCGAGTCCGAAATTACGGACATCCGAACGTACTTCGATCAGCTGCTGGAAAACGTCATCGCAGCCGGCGGCGACAGCTATTCGATCAGCACAGCGCATCGGAAACACGCTGGTGTGTTTGACATTCTGACGAACCCAAAGATTGTCGAATACGTGTCAGACATTCTGGGGGACGACGTCATCGGCTGGGGCTCGCACTTCTTTTGCAAAATGCCCGGTGACGGCAAAGCGGTCGCGTGGCATCAGGACGCCAGTTACTGGCCGTTGTCGCCGTCGAAAGCCGTCACTGTCTGGCTGGCGATCGATGATGCGGATTTGGAAAACGGCTGTATGAGCTTCATCGCGGGCAGTCAGCATTCCGGTCATTTAACCTACCGCGCAGCCAGCGCCGAAGACCACAGTGTGTTGGGGCAAACCGTTGAGAACGCAGAACAGTATGGCACGATTGTGGTGGACGACTTAAAGGCCGGCCAGGCTTCGATTCATAACGACCTGTTACTGCACGGATCAGAAGCCAACAACAGCACCCGGCGACGTTGCGGTCTGACTCTGCGATATGCAGCTGCAGAAGTTCGCGCCGAAATGGGCTGGAACGCGAAAGGCGTGATCGTCAAAGGATCGGATCCCAGCGGCCACTGGGGGAATCCTGGACGCCCGGAAACGCCGTAGCCAGACACAGCAGCGATTTCGAATTTCAGATCACGAATTTCAGATTGAACGACCACCACCGACTATGACCAACGCCGCTTATCAAAACAGTCGTTTCATGAAAGCGGTTCGCCGCGAACCCGTGGATACAACTCCCGTGTGGATCATGCGTCAGGCCGGTCGTTATCTGCCTGAGTACATGGCGGTCCGCAACAAAGTGACGTTCATCGAACTCTGCAAGACTCCGGAACTTGCCTGCCAGGTGACCGTCGAAGCCCGCAACATTCTACAAACGGATGCCGCCATTCTGTTTGCAGACCTGCTTCCCATTCTGGAGCCGATGGGCATCGACCTCGAATACGTCAAAGGCGAAGGCCCCGTCATCCATAACCCGCTGAAAGAGCCGGGGGCCGTCAATCGACTGACAGCGTTAGAGAGCGTTGACGTACTCGACTACGTTTTTCAGGCAATCAAGCTGATTCGCGCAGAATTGCCAGCGGACATCCCTTTGCTGGGTTTCGCTGGCGCTCCGTTCACGCTGGCTTCTTACTGTATCGAAGGCGGTGGATCAAAAAACTATGTCCACACCAAACAGTTGATGTATAGCGATTCCGGCGCCTGGGCCGCGTTGATGAACAAGCTGGTGGATTCCGTCAGCATCTATCTGAAAGCACAGATCGCAGCGGGCGTTCAGGCCGTGCAGGTGTTCGATAGCTGGGCGGGCTGTCTGTCGCCGGCAGACTATCGCAAATACGTATTACCGTACACAAAGCGACTAATCGAATCGGTGCAGGACGACGCCCCCGTGATCAACTTCCTAACGGGCAATCCCGCCCTGCTGCCATTGCAAAAAGAAGCTGGCGGAACAGTCATGGGCGTCGACTGGCGAATCCAGCTGAACGACGCCTGGGATATCTTTGGGCCCGAATACGCCGTACAGGGCAACATGGATCCGGTTTCGATTTACGCCGAACTACCTGTGCTAAAGCAGCGCATCAAGGACGTGCTGGACAGCGTCAAGGGGCGTCCCGGTCATATCTTTAATCTCGGCCACGGCGTCATGCCGGACATGAAACCAGAACACGTGAAAGCGGTCGTCGAATACGTCCACGAACTCGGCGCCACGTAGAGTAAGCGACTCGCTTGCTCATCCTGTTGTCAATAAGAACATCACAACAACCAATTCCCGACACCTGTCTAATCGGCGTCAGAAATATTGAGTTCGCCCTGGCTGAAATCGATTGAGGCCATGGACTAAGCGAGCATCGTCCCGATCCCCTGAAATGCCGCCACCATATCGTGGCCAACGCCACACCGATGTCTCCCGCAACCCCAACATCCGTCGCTCCCACACTGAATTCGGCCGCCAAAAACGTCGCCGTCATCGGCGGCGGTATCACCGGACTCGCGGCCGCTCACCGACTGATCACACTTCATCCCGACATCCACGTCACACTGTACGAAGCTTCTGCTCGCTTCGGTGGAATTATCGAAACCGCATCCCACGACGGCTGGCTGCTCGAACTCGGGCCGGACGCGTTCATCACCAATAAACCTGGCGGCGTGCAACTGTGTGAAGAAATCGGCTTCACCGATCAACTCATCCCTACCGACAACACGTACCGTCGATCACTCGTCCTGCGAAACGGCAGGCCCGCACCCGTGCCGGATGGTTTCATGCTGATGGCACCATCCAATCTGCAGGCGATTCAGGACACGCCGATTCTGTCAGCAGCAGGTCGCCGTCGACTGCTTCAGGAATCAGAGATTCCCCCGAAGCTTAACGACGCTGACGAATCACTGGCCGACTTTGTCCGCCGTCGCTTCGGCGAAGAGGCTCTCGATCGCCTGATCCAGCCACTTGTGGGAGGCATTTACACGGCCGACCCGGAGAAACTCAGTCTGCAGGCTACGCTGCCGCGTTTTCCGAAAATGGAACGCAGCCACGGCAGTGTCATCGCCGCCACGTTAAAAACACAATCACAGAAAGCAGCGAGCCGCGAAACGTCCGGGAGCGGAGCTCGCTATGGACTGTTCACGACCGCCAAAGACGGATTGGGTACGCTGATCAGTGCCATCGTGGAAGTTTTAAAAGATTCCGGTCGTGTCACGTTAAGACCATCGACACCAATCGCGTCAGTTTCGCCAGCCGCGCAGTCAACGTGGCAGGTTGCTCTGCCCACAGGCGACGCCGAACTTTTTGACGGTGTCCTTATGGCTTTGCCCACATACAGAGTGGCGGATTTGCTGAACAGCCAGTCGCTGCAAACTCTGGCGAACGATCTGCGACAGATTCCCTACGCGTCCAGCGCGATCGTGCTGACCGGACACCGTCTGGCAGATTTCAGTCACTCATTGGAAGCGTTCGGTCTGGTCATTCCGCACAAAGAAGGCCGTCGAATTCTGGCGACATCGTTTACCAGCAGAAAATTTCCCAAGCGAGCCCCCGACGGGCACGTGCTGTTGCGAACGTTTGTTGGTGGAGCCATGCAGCCGGAGCAGCTGAATTACAGCGATGAAGAAATCTCCGCGTTCGTAAATGAAGAACTGCAATCGATTCTGGGCATGAAGTCGCCCCCTGTGTTCAGTCGAGTCGTACGCTACAACAACGCCATGCCGCAATATCATCTCGGGCATGTCGAGCTGATCGATCACATCGAGCAGCTTACGGCCGCACAGCCCGGCCTTGAACTCGCGGGGAACGCTTATCGCGGCGTTGGGATTCCCGACAGCATCAGCAGTGGTCGGCAGGCCGCCGAGCGACTCATGGCGACGGCGACGTCATGAAACGCCTCTGTTGCAGATACCTGCTGGTGGCTCTTAGCTTGTCGACGCTGGTCGCCAGTATCACGTTTTTGTTAGGTCAATCGAAAACCGCATTCGCCACGATTCGCACTCCCGCGATCGGTTGCACCGTTCGAGCAGACGCGGAGGGATGGATTTTTCAAATTGCCAGTCCGGGATCGATTTTCGATTACGACTTCAGCACCCAGCCTGGTCGAATGGCAGGCACATGGGCCAGTCAGCTGGAAGATCTGTCGCCGACATGGATCACGGGAGCGGTGGTATACTCCGGTTGGCAAGTGAACAGCATTCGCTTCAACCTGATCGGCATCAGGCATTACGCTGTGATCTCAATCCTTGCCATCTCCACACTGCTGTACGCTCTTTGGTTCCGCCGCCGCTGGCCAACATCGCTCAATTCCGACGTGCCGTGACACAATTCGGCTGCGCTGAGTTCGTCCCGATTCAACTTCCGTGTTTGGTGAGTGTTCGGAACGATCGTCGTTTTTAGATTTTCCGGCCGGTTGACGATGAGATTTTCGGGCCAACGGTCCGGCTTGACAAACGCCCCTGCTTCGAGTTCCTGCGGGCATCTTTGGCGAGATTCCCATTCGCGTTCAGAAACTGCCGCAATGATTTGATGAGATCCCG
>CALFOL010000877.1 GCA_937919915.1 uncultured Planctomycetaceae bacterium | reverse complement strand
AGCGAACTTAATCCAGTCAACGGCAGCTTGAATCTTCTGGACCTCGTAACCGATGAGATGACGTCCCAGCTCGAATGCCGGACGATGCAGGTACTCACGATTCGTCAGGTCGGAGCGTCCGAGGCGTTTGCTGCAGTCACGACTGATCAGCGTCGGAACGACAACCTGGCAGCCCCGTTCTGCGAGGAGTCTGGCAAACTGCGAGGACGATGGCACACCCTGGGTCAGCCCTGCGATCTGTTCGGGCGTCTGCTGCGCATCCGGCACGGCAATAACGTTCGCGATGATTTTCTGATTGGGAACCAGCAGTAGACCTTCGCCATGAATCGAAACCAGATTGGCAGCCATTGGAGCGGGGTCAGGCAGGACCGGCCAACGAATTCGATACACGCGAAACGCTTCACACTCGGCAAGCAATATGGAATCTTCCGGACGTTCACCAGTCGACAGATGCGGCCGAAAACGGGCGTCATTGACCCCTATCATCCGGCGTAAGCGTTCAATATTTGGTTCGATCGACTTGCCGTATGCTGCGGCTGATGACGTATCGTAATTCCAGAAGGCAGCCCTCTCCGTCTTTGTCGCTTCAATCTGTTGCAACAAAAAACGATCGATGCCGTCAACCATCTGTGACGCAATGTCACCCTCCATGGTCAGCGGTGTCGTGCCAGTCGGCAGCTGTGCCAATGCGACTGGGGTTGAGAGAAAGAGTAAACACCAAATGTAGATGTGTCGGGAATGGTTCATTCGGAAGACCTGTTTGGCGGGAATTGAAGGCAGGAAGAATAGACACCATCACATCGTTGCCAAATCGACCGTCAATTCCAACCGACATGCCCATGCAAGAATCTCATCGGTCGCCGACTCCAGCAGACTGGAACTCGATGGCACGACCAACGCGTCAACTGATTGGCAACACGTTGTGCGATCCTGTACGCTCGCCAGCGAAATTCCTAATGGGAAACACTTGCCGCTTAAAACAGAAGATTTGCTTCGGCCCCCTGCCGTGCACTCGCCCTGCGATCAGTTGCGATACTGACTGGATCGGATTATTCTGCGAAACTGAACAAACGGTGGCAAGCGGTCTCGGAACAGATTTCGATTTGCTCCAGGACCCTATAATATACCGCCCGATATCACTGAAAACACTGAAGGCACAGCCCGGCTATGGAAACGACCAACGGATCTCTCAATCGTAAACTCAGAATGGCACTTGTTGGCGGTGGACAGGGGTCGTTTATCGGTCGTGTGCATGCCACTGCTGCGGTACTTGATAATCGCGCCACTTTGGTTGCTGGCGCCCTTTCATCGAACGCCGAGCGAGCAAAAGCATCGGCCCCAGCGTACGACATTGCTGAGTCGCGAGCGTACACGTCGATCACCGACTTGATCGATTCCGAAAAGGCGTTGCCGGAAGACCAGCGGATCGATTTCATCAGCGTGGCGACCCCAAACCATACTCACTTCGAAATCGCAAAAGCGGCGGTGGAAGCAGGCTTCAATGTAATCTGTGACAAGCCCATGACGTTCGATATGGCTCAGGCCGAAGACCTGGTCAAGGCCGTCGAAGGCAGCGGAGTCGTGTTCGCGGTCTCACACAACTACACGGGCTATCCGCTGGTTCGCCAGGCTCGCGAGATGATTCTTAGCGGAGAACTTGGTGAAATTCAGGCGGTGCGTTCCAACTACATTCAGGGTTGGCTGAGAACCCGACTGGAAGCCGAAGAGCAAAAACAAGCGGCCTGGCGAACTGATCCGACCAAGTCAGGCGCTGCCGGCGCTTTCGGCGACATCGCCACTCATGCCTACAACCTCGGGCGTTATATGACCGGCTTGATTCCAGAAGAAATCAGCTGCAATCTGAAGATTTTCGCAGAAGGTCGTCTGCTCGACGACTACGGCCATGCGGTAATTCGTTACGAAAACGGTGGATTAGGAACGGTCACAGCCAGTCAGATTTCACACGGACGCGAGAATGATCTGTTCATCGAGGTGGATGGAACTAAGGGAGCATTGCAGTGGCGTCAGGAAGAGCCAAACGCGATGATCGTTCGCAAGAACGGATCGCCACATCAGATCTATACACGCGACCCGAACGCTCCGTTTATGAATGGCATGGGCGCTTCTGCTTGCCGACTGCCGTCGGGGCACCCGGAAGCCTTCTTTGAGGCATTTGCGAACGTGTATCGCTTTGCGTATGACGCCATGATTGCGCGAGCTACAGGTGAAACGTTTGAGAAGAAGGACACCATTTACCCGAACGTCTATGACGGTGCGGAAGGGATGTACTTTATCCAGCAGTGTGTGGCCAGTAGCAGTGAAAATGGCGCCTGGTTGCCGATGAAGTATTCCGGAGCTCGGTGTTAGTTGGAACGGTCGCGTGTTTCGTTCAGAGCGCAACGAAGAGTCTTCGCTATTTGCTGCTGCAGACCAGACATCCTTCCCTGCGCTCTGGGTGACACAGACATCAGCAACGTCGCATTTTGATTACGGACTGTTCCTTCTAAGCGACTTCTGCCGGGCGATGTCGAACTGGGGCTGAGCGTTTTTGCGGTGGTGTAACTCTCAGCAACAACGCGGCGTCCTGAATGTTGGGGTCATTCCAGAGGGCTCGCTCGATCAATTGCCCTGGCGGTTTGCCGGTACTCGCAAACGCCTGCAGAATTCGCACGACTGCGGGAGACAACCGCACGCGAACCAAGCCGCCTGTTGGCTGTTGAAGCGGGTTCTGGACAGCGATCGCGTCGAGATCGTTGGCGCGTATGGTTGGCCGTTCTACTCCTACAAGTAGTCGAATGTTAGTGATCAATCGCTGCGACTCTTCGCGATATTTCGCTTTGTCGACCGGCGTCAACCCACCGACCAGTTTCTCACAGAATTGTCTGTCGCTGAGCAGAATCAATTCTTCAACATATTGGCGGACAGTCTCTAGCTTCTGCCGTTTTTCCTGCTGCCGTGAACTGATCGCAATAGGCTGCTTTGCTGCAGTTCGACGAGCAAACGTCTGCAGAGAAGGCTGGGCAACGTCTGCTCTAACCCGTGGTTGATCACCGCGCGGAACTTTTTGTATTGCCTGGATCATTGGAACACCTGAATCTGTGAGAGGATTCTGAGGAGGGTTGTTCACCACCTGACACAAGGTGGTGAGCGGCTGAATCCGTTCAGGTGGGATGACTCGTTCTGGCGATCTTTCGTACACACACGTATCTGGTTTCGGCGGGATCTGCCGGAGGCTTGACTGCAGATCGTGGTTAGGAAAGAAATCGCGAGCCCTGCGAGGCCGCGCACCGGATCCGTAGAGTTTGACCGACAGTGTGGCTTTGCGGATCGGATAAGAGACGCTAACCAACTGGCTGAAGCACCCATCCCCAGGCGAAGACGGGCCTACAGTGTATTACGGCCGCGGGGCACGCGTTTCGATCGAAGAAAGCCTGCTCCCGCGAGCGAGTACCG
>CALFOL010000876.1 GCA_937919915.1 uncultured Planctomycetaceae bacterium | reverse complement strand
TTTTTCATTCTTGTATCCCCTATGTTCCTGTTTGCTTATAACACTCGCGTCTCGCAACGCGCACAATTCGCCTTGAACTTGCATATTACCCATATTGATGGTCCAGTCAAATTGTTTGGTGCCGTCAATTCTCAGGTTTCCGAAGCTTCGGAAGGGGCGTAAATTCGGGACTCGGCCACAATTCCCGAGAATCCGTTGACTTGGGTTCGACTGCCGTTTAAGAGCCCTTTCCGCACGCGGTATGGTGGCTCTTAGATTATCAATAGACCTGCATTTTTCTGTCACAACATTGCATGACTGCTGCCAAACAGATTACCCCCGTCACCGGGCCGGTTTTCGGGACGATCCGTCCGCCGGGCTCAAAAAGCATTACCAACCGTGCGCTGATCATCGCAGCGATGGCGGATGGAGTGAGTGAACTTTCGGGTGTTCTGGACAGCAAAGACACTCAGGTGATGCTGGAAAGTCTGGACCGCCTTGGAATCAAAGTCGTACACGACAAGGCCACGGCAAAGTGTCGGGTCGATGGGTGCGGTGGTCGGATTCCAATCGCCGCCGCCGACCTCTGGCTGGAGAACAGTGGTACCAGCATTCGGTTCCTCACATCACTGTGTGCTTTGGGAGAAGGTGAATACCGGCTGGACGGCGTCGAGCGCATGCGCGAGCGTCCGATTGTTGATCTGGTCAACACGCTCAACGATCTCGGGGCCAATGTTCGCTGCGAAAACGAAAGCCGTGGATGTCCACCAGTCATTGTTGAAGGTCGCTTGCTGGCTGGTGGTGCGGCTAACATTCGGGGCGATATTTCCAGTCAGTTTCTCAGCAGCTTACTGATGAGTGCAGCTGCGGCAACGAACACAGTGCAGCTGCGTGTCGAGGGGGAATTGGTTTCGAAGCCCTACATCACGATGACGCTGGAGATGATGCAGGCGTTTGGTGTTCATGTGGACTACCCACAAGACCTGACGTCATTTACCATCGCCCCGCAACGCTATACCGCTCGAGCGTACGACATCGAACCTGATGCTTCCGCAGCCAGCTATTTTTTCGGTGTGGCGGCAGTCACAGGTGGTCGCGTGACGGTGGAAGGGCTGACGCAAAAAGCACTGCAGGGAGACGTGCATTTTGCTACGGCCCTGCAACAGATGGGCTGCAAAGTCGACTGGGCATCAGATTCTGTCACCGTGACAGGTCAGCCGCTGCACGGCGTCGACATTGATATGAATGCCATCAGTGACACGGCTCAAACGCTGGCCACCGTTGCCGTCTTCGCGGATTCTCCAACGACCATTCGCAGCGTTGGTCATATGCGACACAAAGAGACAGACCGCATTGCTGCTGTGGTCACAGAACTGCGGCGGGCGGGCATCACAGCGGAAGAATTCGACGATGGACTGACCATCTATCCCGGCACACCGCAACCTGCTGACATTCAGACGTATGACGATCACCGAATGGCAATGAGCTTTTCGTTACTCGGCTTGAAGGCACCAGGGATCCGCATTCTGGATCCTGGCTGTACCAGTAAAACTTATCCTCGATACTTTGACGATCTGGAACGCCTGTGCGGTTCGGGCAACCAGGAGACAGCGTGAACACAGGGCACAGAAGATCCGGCCGCGGCTCATGGCCGGCAAAACAACAACGCAGCACAGAAGCCGAGACGGTGTCGTTCGACAGTTTCGAATCCGGCCGCATGTTGGCGTGGTACGCGTTGCAACAGTATGACGACACGGGGAGATTTCTTTCAGAAATCCTCAGCGACGCAGATTCGTTGCACGCATTGTCATCGCAGGATCGTGGACTCGCTGTCGACGTGGCGTCGGGCGTGGTTCGCCGTCGACGAACGCTGGATACCATTATTGAATCGCAATTGTCGCGGCCTCGATCCAATGTGGAACCAGATCTGTGGCGTCTGCTTCAGCTGGGCGCATACCAGGTTCTGTTTTCCCGGGCTCCCGATCATGCGGCCGTCGACACGACCGTCGAGCTGGCGCGCACGGCAGGATACAGCCGCTGGTGTGGATTTGCCAACGGTGTCCTGCGAAACATTGCCCGCCTGCTGACCGGAGAAACCACGCACGAACCGGCAGCAGATGCGCTACCGTATCAGGCGGGTGAGTTTCGAAAGCTGACCACAGAGGTGTTTTCCGATCCGCTCACCGATATGACCGAATACGTCGGCGCCGCGTTCTCGCTGCCCCGGGCGATTGCTCGTCGCTGGGCCGGGCGGCTGTCTGCGTTCGATCTGATTAAAGCGTGCTTTCACAGCATGTCCGTGCCGCAGACGATTCTGCGAGTCAATCGACTGGTTACGACAGTCGATCAGGTACAAACAGCTCTGCAGGAACACGGAGTGGAAGTGACGCCGGGACTCAACGACTGGTCGCTGAAGATTTCTCACGCGTCACGTCTGTCGAATCTGCCTGGATACGAAGAAGGCTGGTGGACTGTCCAGGACGAATCCGCGATGCAGGTGTCGGAACTACTGTGGCCGAAACCCGGCGAACGAATTCTCGACCTGTGTGCAGCCCCCGGCGGCAAGTCGACTCACCTCGCGGAACTCAGCGGCGACCAGGCCACCATCATTGCCTGCGATGTTTCTGAGCAACGTCTGGAACGCGTCTTCGAAAGCGTGAATCGCCTGAATCTGAAAAGCGTTCAGCCAACATTGATTCAACGTGATGGTTCGGACATTCCTCCGGGACCGTACGACGCGGTGCTGGTAGACGTGCCCTGTTCGAACACAGGCGTATTGTGTCGCCGACCGGAAGCGCGTTGGCGGTTCCTGGACTCCGACATGGAAGAATTATTGCAATTGCAGGCCAGGCTACTGCTGACGGCCTTCGAATTGCTGCGTCCCGGTGGCCGCATGGTATATTCCACCTGCAGCATCGAACCCGAAGAAACGACTCAGCTGGTTGAGAGCATCACAGAACTGGTGCCTGGTCTGAAGCTGCTCAAACAACAACTGCAACTTCCCGCCCAACCCAGCGATGGCGCGTTTCGAGCATTACTGGTTCGGCAGTAGTACGGCTGATTTCCTCCCGGCTTGTTGACTTTCCGATATTGATTCCTGCATGACCTCCGACGTTCCGCAACCCAAAAATCCTCTGCATGGTGTCACGCTGTCTGCGATCGTGGAACACCTGGTGGATGTCTATGGCTGGGAAGACCTGGGCCAGCGTGTTGCGATTCGTTGCTTTCAGGTAGATCCCAGCGTAACGTCCAGCCTGAAGTTTCTGCGAAAAACGCCATGGGCTCGGGAAAAAGTTGAGAGCCTGTATTTGTATTCGCTGCGTCGAAAACACAAAAAACGTGTTGCGCCGATCATTGAGGATACGGTTACGGACGCGGCCGCGGAATCAGACAACGTCTGGCTTCGTGATCGAAAGCCATAGCTTGTCAATCGCGTTGGCACGTTGCAGCATGGTGATCGCAAGCGGAAGGTAA
>CALFOL010000875.1 GCA_937919915.1 uncultured Planctomycetaceae bacterium | reverse complement strand
ATCGACGGCGACGTCCAGCGTTGTGCGTGGACACCGTTGGTGATCGAATCGATCTGGCGATTGGGAAACATCAGACGCGAGACGTCGCGATGTCGTTTGGCGACGCCGTTCACGTAATGACACAGATTCAAAGCCAGAAACGTGAGATTCAACTGACCATCGCAGCAGAAGATCTTGTCGTGCCGAAACTCCGGGCGATCACCCAGCACCGATTGAGCCAGCGAAAGCGGAAACCGATCGTGACCGGCTGCGACTGGTGTGTGCGTCGTGAACACGCACTGGCGTCGCACTTCCTCGATATCTTCATCAACGATCTCAGCATGCCCGGCAGCTCGACGTCGCTCTTCCAGCAGTTCCAGAGTCAGCAATGCAGCGTGGCCTTCGTTGAAATGAAACCAGCGCAGCTGAAACAGCCCGAGTGATCTTAGTAGTCGCAGGCCGCCGATGCCCAGAAGCACTTCCTGACAAAGTCGGTATCGGGAATCACCGCCATAAAGGTAATGCGTGAGTTCACCGTCACCCTGCGTGTTTTCGGGAAGGTCTGTGTCCAGCAGATACACTGAGACGATCTGTCCACTGATTCCTGCAACGTCTTTCCGCCACGCTCGGATACGCACAGGTCGGCCTTCGATTGTGACCGTGAGGTGTTGGGGAAGTTCCGTGAGATGTCCTTCGACGTCCCATTCGACGGGCGTTTCGGTCTGCCAGCCGCTGGCATCGAGGTGTTGGCAGAAATGCCCCTTTCGATGCAGCAACGTGACGGCCACCATGGGCACTCCGGCGTCGGCCGCCGACTGAATGGTGTCGCCAGCCAGCACGCCGAGTCCTCCTGAATACGTCGGGATGTCCGACTGCAGAGCAATCTCCATCGAAAAACGGGCAATTGCGGGTGTCGGCATGGGGTTGGGTTCTGTGATGACAATGTGCGATTGAGTAAAACGAATGCGTGGCGGGGGCTGGACTGAGCGGAGCGGAGCGAAGGAAGCCCCGGAGCGATTACTCCGACAACCTGGGTTTCGCTCGTAGCTCGCTCCAACCCGGGTCACCCCACTCAGTTCAAAGTTGAGGCAAGTGTCACGTCGAAACAACAGCTCCCATTGCTTCAATCAGCTGCTGCTCGCGGCCTTTGTGGCGATCGATCTCGAGTTGAATTTCGGCGAAATGACGAGCTGTTTCCTGCCAGCTTTCGTACGGTGGATGGTCCTGTTGCAACTTGATAGCCATGTTGTCCAGTTCGTCCAGAAACTGACCGTGTTGCTGACTGAGTTCGCTCAATTCCTGGCGGCACTCGGCATGTCGGTCAGAGTCGCCGTTGCTGCGGCACCATGTTTCTTCGTTGCTGAATTCCGTTGCGAGCCTGTCGCGGTAGCACTGCAATCGCAACCCGAATTCGCCGAAGTGGGGGACGCCGAATTCTTCAATTTCCTGCATCCATTGTCGAAGTCCCATCAGTGAATCGACTGCGTTCGTGGCCTTGCAAATGGTTGGCGGTGAACAACGGTGTTGGAGGGGCTCTCGTTTGATGGCAATGCTCTCCTGCGGAATATCTGGGGGATAGAACCTCAATGCAACATTGCAAGCACCGTGCCATCAGGGAGTCGCTTTCAATTTTCGCTGTCCACGCCGATTCCGCGCGGCGGGCGATGCTGAAGTGTCACACCCGTGCGATTACGCACAGCACCGGCCATGCCGTGCGGCCTGTGATTCGCAACTCGTCTGCTTCAGGCAATGGCACACGGTTTGCGAATCGTTTGAAGACGTCAGCATCAAATCACTCCCGGAGAACAATCCGATGAGCACCACTTCGCACCCAGACATCGTTAGACCTCGACTGGCCCGCGTTGGCCCGCGTTGGCCTGGCGGGTTTTCTATATTTCATCGCCGTTTTCCAGGTCGGCTTTTTGCTGGGGATTCTTCGAGTTCTGTGGTTGGAGCCCTGGCTGGGGACTCGGTCGGCGGAGTTGCTGGAGATGCCATTCATGTTGGTCGCGATTATGTTCGCATCCCGGTGGGTGGTTCGGCGAATGCGGCTTGACCATGTCAAAGAGCCCCTGTGGGCAGGCTTGTTCGCTCTGGCACTGCTGCTCATCGCCGAAGTGGCTGTCGTGCTGGAACTGCGAGGCGTTTCGATTTCAGACTACGTTCACGACCGCGATGCGGTGACCGGCACTATCTATCTGATCATGCTGTGGGTGTTCGCCCTGTTCCCGGCTGCCAGTGATCTCGTATTTCCCAGGATCATTGAGAGGGAAAGTTAGAGCGGTGTCAGTCGTCCCGCTATCGATTGTGTGCGACTGGCTCTGCCAGTGCCGGCAAAGCCAGTGGCACACCTCAACTCGTGACTGACAGCACACCCGGTTTGTCAGAATTTTCCCGCAGCCTGAAATCCTGCTCCGCCTGAATCTCAGCCATCCTTCACCAGCCAGGGTTTTGCGTCGTGGAAACACTTCCGATATTTCACGACCTCGGCATCGCTTTGTTGCTGGGGCTGCTGGTTGGTATTCAACGCCAGCATGCGGACGCTCCGCTGGGAGGAGTGCGAACGTTCCCGCTGATTACCGTCTTCGGCTCGGTCTGTGCGATGTTGGCCGACAAGCAGGGCGGCTGGATCGTGGCTGCAGGGCTAATTGGGGTTATCGCCATCATCGTGGTCGGAAAACAGACGTCCGATTCCAGAAGCGATGGACATGCGGGACTGACAACAGCCGCGGCCCTGTTGTTGATGTTTTCTGTGGGAGCCTACATTCCTGCCGGAAACTGGTCGGTAGCAATCGCGGTTGGCGGGGCAGTCGCGATTCTACTGCAGATGAAGCTGGAACTGCACGGTCTTGTTGCTCGGCTGAGCGACACCGACATCAAGGCGATCATGCAGTTCGTATTGATCACGTTCATCATTCTTCCTGTGCTGCCCGACAGGACGTTTGGCTGGTACGACGTGTTGAACCCGCACGAAGCCTGGTTGATGGTCGTCCTTGTGGTCGGCATCAGCCTGAGTGGATACATCGTCTGGAAGTTCTTTGGACAGCAGGCCGGAATCGTCATTGGCGGGATGCTCGGCGGAACAATTTCCAGCACCGCGACCACCGTTAGTTTCGCCAAGCGGTCTCGACGTGTCGCCGCGGCGGCACCCCCTGCGGTGACGGTGATCATGATCGCTACCGCGGTCAGTTTTGTGCGCGTCGTGGTGGAAATCGCTGTGGTGTCTCGTGAGTTTTTGCTGCAGGCCATGTTTCCGATGATGGTGATGGTTGTCGCGGCGGTCGTGCTTTGTGTCGTTGCGTGGTTTTTTACTCGCAACACGAAAGAGACGATGCCGGAACAGGGGAATCCCACCGAGCTGAAGTCCGCGGTGTTGTTTGGGCTGCTGTATGCTTTGGTGTTGTTTGGGGTTGCTGCTACCAGGGAGCATTTTCAGCAAAGTGGGTTGTTCGTCGTCGCAGTGCTGTCCGGCCTA
>CALFOL010000874.1 GCA_937919915.1 uncultured Planctomycetaceae bacterium | reverse complement strand
CGACAAGGAAGTCGGAAAACTGATTGCAGCCGCTAAAGAACGTGACGCAGATGTCGTGGTGCTGTCAGAATACGGTATCACAGAAGTATCAAAGCCCATTCACATCAACCGTGTGCTGCGTGAACACGGCTGCCTGACGGTTCGGAAGGAACCGCTCGGCTGGGAGACTCTGGACTGCGGTGCATCGAAGGCGTTCGCAGTGGCCGACCACCAGGTGGCTCATGTCTATGTGAACGATTCGTCGCAGCTGGAAAACGTCCGTAGGCTCCTGAACGGGATCGACGGAGTCGAAGCGGTGTTCGATCGAGAGCAGCAGATTGATGTGGGGTTAGACCATGATCGCAGCGGCGACCTGGTAGTTGTCAGCAGTGCGGATGCCTGGTTCACTTACTACTTCTGGCTGGACGACGCGGTCGCGCCGGATTATGCCCGGACCGTGGATATTCATCGTAAACCTGGCTACGACCCGGTGGAACTTTTCGTGGATCCAACAATCAGGTTTCCTAAGCTTAAGGTCGCCAGGCGTCTGGCTCGTAAGTTGCTGGGATTCCGCTATTACATGGACTTGATTGGACTCGACGCCAGTATTGTGAAGGGTAGTCACGGTCGGCTCCCGGATGCAGATCGTCTGGAATCCGACGGCCCGGTGTTCCTCAGCAGCAGTTCCCGCGTCGAGTGTGACAGTATTCACGTCTCAGACGTTAGAGATCTGATTCTGAAGTTACAATTCAGCGGCTGACTCTGGTCAACGGCCTGTTTGTCCATAACAATGCGTCGCAATTGCGGGAGCGGGTCGCTGTCGGCAATTTGCTTGAGTTTTCGTTCTGGTTTGGTGAACGCGAAAGGAATGTTCTGTGGCGCGCGATTTTGACGACGACGATGACGATGATGAAGAGGACGTAGAGCAGGTGTTGTTTCAGGGCCCGATGATGGGCCTGGAAACAAACCTGAAGCAGAATCCTCGTCTGGTCAAAGCAGCACTGGTGCCTGCCAAGAAGATGATTTCTGACGCGCTGTCACGGCGTGCAGGAACGATTATTCTGGAGCCGGTACAGGGACGCGTCGCGATTCGATTCGTTGTCGATGGAATTCCGTATCCTGCCGGCGCTTTGCCGGGGCAGCGCGGCATGGCGATGATTCAGATGATCAAAGTGTTGGCAGGCCTGAATCCTCAGGAACGCAACGAAGGCCAGTCCGGCGGGATCTATGCAGAATTTGCTGAAACGAAATACAATCTGCTGACACAAACAATTCCACTGCAGCCGGGTGTTGAGCGTCTGCGGATTCGCGTAGTCAATCCCCGGATTTCGTTCGTCAGTCCCAAACCTGCAGGCATGCCGGATGACCTCTCAGAGCAGTTGCGCAGCTTTACGCAGGAAAGCAAGGGCATCGTCCTTGCCTGTGGTGCACCGGAATCCGGCGTGACATCGTTGTCACTGTGTGCTCTGCATAGTGTTGATCCCTACTTGTACTCAGTGTACAACATGGGTGCTCGCGGTGTGCATACGATGATGAATGTCACCGACTACGAATACGAAGAAGGCCACGATCTGGAAATGAGCTTCGACCGCGTTCTGCGGAGAGAAGCAGACATCCTGTTTATGGATCCGTTGCGGGATCCGGCAGTCGCGCAGACGATGTTTGAATTTGCAGATCGAGCCTGTTTTATCGGGGAAATCGATGCGCCAACACCAGCTGATGCGATTATAAAACTGGTGGAGTGGGTCGGGATGGATCTGGTTGCAAATCATGTCCGGGCGATTATCAGCCAGAAGTTAATCCGAAAACTCTGCGATGACTGCAAACAGGCGTTTCGACCGAATCCTGACCTGCTGAAGCGTTTAGGCCTGCCTCCGGGAACAACTGTTCTGTACCGTGCACCGTCTCCGCCGGACGAAGATGACGAAGATGCTCCGACGATCGAAGAGCTGTGCGAGGACTGCGATGGCGTGCCGTTTCACGGACGTGCTCCAGTCTACGAATTGCTCGAAATGACAGACGGTATGCGGGAGGTTGTTGCTGCAAATCTGAGTCTGGAAACGATTCGGCAGCAAATGGTGACGGATAATATGCGAACAATGCAAAAAGACGCGTTGCGTCTGGTTGCCGGTGGCACGACGGCACTTGAAGAAGTGCAGCGTTCCTTTGCTCCTCCAGGCGGTCGTAAACCGAAAGACCGACCACGACCACGGCCAAGAGACTGATATGTCTGCGGGAGGACACAGGAATCGCTGGCGATTCGGGCAGGTAACTGTCCGGCTGGTTTTCTTTGACACGATTCAGCTCGAGGAATTCGTTCGTCGGCTTGCCTTAAATCTTGTTCTATTTTGCAGGTGGCACAGTTGACGATCACGGCGGAGACAAATTCAACGAAGCACATCCCGGGTATCTCCGAACAGCATTCCGCGGCAGAGCGTGAGTATGGTCTGCGCAAAGCCGTGTTCGCTCAGCGTGCGTCTGACCTGCGTTCGAAGGACCGTCTTTTCGTTCGCTTTCGCGTTATCGCGTTTTTGCTGCTGATTGGAGTTGGTTGCGCCTGTGTTGCAGACGCCGCTGTCTCCTGGCTGTGGATGTTGGTGCCAATCGCCGTGTTCGTCGGCGTACTGAAGCTGCATCAGCCGATTATCAAACGTTTGCGACGATCCGAAGCCGCCCGCAATTACTACACGCGCAGCCTGGAACGCCTGGCCGGCCGGTGGCGTGATGGTCCTGATTGCGGACAACAGTTTGTGGATTCACAGCACCCGTGGTCCAGCGATCTGGACACGTTTGGTCCTGGGTCGGTCTTTCAGCGACTCAATCAGTGTCGCACGTTGCCAGCACAGCGAAAACTGGCCGCATGGCTTACGACATTACCCGCCACCGATGTCATTGAAGAACGCCAGCGACAGGCAGAATCACTGCGCGATCAACTGGATTTGCGGGAACAACTGGCGATCATCGACGATCAGGTTGACTGGGCAACCGCAGAAAAATCACTCACCGGCTGGCTGGGAGAATCCCCTGAGCCATTCCCTGTCTGGGCGCTGTGGGGGGCTCGTTGTGTTGGAGTCGTATCAGTGGTGGTGTTGATCATGGTGTTCGGCAGTTCGCTCAGCATTA
This sequence comes from uncultured Planctomycetaceae bacterium, assembly GCA_937919915.1. GTDB lineage: Bacteria > Planctomycetota > Planctomycetia > Planctomycetales > Planctomycetaceae > Fuerstiella. Next base: position 2,101 of record CALFOL010000874.1, on the reverse strand, counting down.
CCACCATTTTCCTGATGATGCTGCTGCAGGCTCCATTTGTCTACGCGAATCGGCATCGCATTAAGTCGGTGATGGATGAGGTCGATTCTGTTGACAAGGCGCTGCAGCAGTTGTCTGAAGTGACTCAGCAGTTCGAGACGTTTCCGTTCACCGAAAAATCACTGCAGCAGTTGCAGAATCGCCTGACGGTGGATGGTGTGATTGCATCAAATCGCATCCGTCGTCTAAGCACATTGATCGGCTGGCTGAACAACGCTCTACGAAATCAGTTCTTCATGCCGATCGCATGGATCTTTGGATTTTATATTCATCTGCCGTACCGAATTGACCGCTGGAGAACATGCTACGGACCGCGCGTGGCTGAGTGGCTGGACGCCGTCACCACGATGGAAGTCATCAACAGCGTCGCGGCGTTCAACTACGAACAACAACGATTCGCACGACCTGAAATCAGCGAGGACACGATCGAGTTCACGGCCGAACAGCTGGGCCATCCTCTGCTGACGGATGCTGAGTGTGTTCGGAACGATGTCTCGTTGACACAGCAGACACCGTTGATGCTGATCAGCGGTTCGAACATGTCCGGCAAGAGTACTTTACTAAGATCCGTCGGTACGAATCTGGTGCTGGCCTCCTGCGGGGCTCGAGTGAACGCTGATCGCTTTCGCGCGTACCCGTTTCAGCTGGGCACGGCGATGCGCGTCAGCGATTCGCTGCAGGAAGGACGATCGCTGTTTTTTAGTGTTGTCCAGCGTCTGAAAACAGTTGTGGATCTGACCAGCCAGGACCGCCCGGTGTTGTTTCTGCTTGACGAAATCCTGAGCGGCACGAACTCACACGACCGTCGCCGCGGCGCGGAGGCCGTGATTCGTACGCTCGTGAATAAATCGGCGCTGGGAATGGTAACGACTCATGACCTGACGCTGACAAAGATCGTGGATTCCATGGGCGGCAAGGCAGAGAACAAGCACTTCGAAGATCAGGTGCTGGACGGCAAAATGACATTTGACTACCAGTTGCGCGACGGCGTGGTAGAACGCAGCAACGCCATCGAACTGATGCAGATGATGGGACTGGACGTCTAACCGGCCGCGTCGCCACTGGAAACCACGGAAACACTGTGCGGCAGCGTGGTGATTCGGCATTTTACCGGTGCGATTTACAGACGAATTGTGTGCTGGATCAAACCCGGTGATACACTGCAGGCAGGCAGCCGCGGGATGAAGTCGCAGCCCGCAGGACTGACAACAAACTGATCCCGCGGAATTTGATTCGGGAAGACAGACAACGAACATGGAACTGGACAGCACGTCGTGACAACACAGGACGACACTCCCAAAAAGAAATCTCCTCGCGAAAAAGCGTTTGCTTTGCTGCCGACGCTGTTGACGCTGGGAAATGCCGTGTGTGGTTTTGCTGCGATTACCATTCTCGCGGGAATCGGCCCGGTGCTCGATGTCAACGCATCCGGCGTTCAGGCAGATCCAGCAACGCGGATCTTATATGCCGCATGGCTGATTTTTATGGCGATGCTGTTCGATGCACTCGATGGCAGTGCAGCGCGGTTAACAAATCAAACCAGCGAATTCGGCGCCATGCTGGATAGTCTGTGCGACGTGGTCAGCTTCGGTGTTGCGCCCGCATTCATGATGCTGCATCTGGCTGCTCCTGGTAATCAGCTGATGGGAACACTGGGCGACTTCAAGTCACCGATTCAGTCTACCGACTTTCTGTGGGGAATCGCCGCGTTGTACGTCGCCTGCGCGATTCTCAGGCTGGCTCGGTTTAATGTAGAGACAGATGAAGAAGACTCGCACGAAGGCTTCAGCGGTTTGCCATCTCCAGCCGCGGCGGGAGTCATTGCCAGCTTCCCGATCGCTGTGCACTCGCTCCAGAAGCTGTTGACGAAATCAACAGAGGTGGCCGCGTGGGTTCAACCACTCGGAAAAGTGATCCCTCCAACTCTCGCGGTCATGCTGCCGTTCATTACGTTAGCGACGGCGGTGTTAATGGTTAGCCGGATTCGGTATCCGCATGTGTTCAATCAAATTCTGCGCGGCAATCGCGGTCGGAAGCAACTACTGCAACTGGTCTTCACGCT
>CALFOL010000873.1 GCA_937919915.1 uncultured Planctomycetaceae bacterium | reverse complement strand
TCGAATGCAGCGAGGACGACAGGCCCAACACTGAAATGCTGAGCAAATATCCGGACATGTAAACCGAAACAGCCACCATCGCGCATCTGACTTTAACGTATTCAAAACCTAAAGGCAGGCCGCTGTCGAATTACCAGAAATCCTGGGACAGTAGTGGCTGCGGAGTAAAGCTTGCTCCGGTAATCACGCCCGAACACGTTTTGCCGCTGATTGTTCTCCGTGCTGTTCCTTTGGGCGTGATCAGGTGCGAGTACACCACCGCATCGATGGAATCGCTGAGCGATCGTGTTGCGCCGCTGGCCATCACCACATTCACAATGCCGCTGTGATCTGAAGACGGAGTCGATGTGCCTTCTCCGAGGTTCTTTTCCGAATTCGGTCTGCCAGTGATACCAGCAGGAGTCGCCGGGTTTGGAAAGTTGATTCCCAGCGGTGTGGCATAGGCCACTGGATAAATGAAACCGCAGTTGCGCGGTTCCGGATCGGAAAACATTCCCGCCGATCCTGCCTTGATATTTTCTGAAATCAACAGAGTGGTCTCAAACCCATCATAGATTTCAGAGTGGCGAATAAGCACCCGCTCACAAATAATTGCACATAATGAATGACCACCCCGTGCTTCAGGTAAGGATGATCCGAAGGTTATTATGTGCGAAAACATATAAGCGACTGCTTACTCTCGTTGTTAGCTGACAACGCGGGCCATGAAATTCCGGTTTCACGGGTCAGTGCTGCATCCGCGGCATCGCTCCAGCCACACATACTGCAGTTCACCTGACCCGGACGCGATCCGTCTTCGTCCCAGTCGAACCGAATTACGCCGGGTGTATGCAGGTCCATATATCGAAATGAGGAACCGCTGGCCACACGCCGGTTCGCGTCTGGAATTGATCCAGGTCCCCATAGCCCATGTTGATCACATAGCTGAGTGCTCCTGGACCTGTGGCAGTGACATCATCAGGACACGTCAGCACCGGCAGGTGTGTCTCCGCCAGTGAAACGTTAGCCGCACTTCCGGCGGGGATGTCTCGCTGCCAGCGGTCGAACAAATCCAGGCGGTCAAGGTGTGGAAGAGCTTCGACGACACAGTTGATGCCTGCTGTGCCGCCGTACCTGGCAATGGTGATTTCTTCCGGCGTGCCAGCCGGTGGACACATTGTCGACGTCGGTGGAATCTTTCGAAACTGTCCAGCAGCGGGAAACTGTCCTTTGTTCCGTTCTGCAGTCTGCAGGACTGCCAGCCCGACCTGCCGCATGTGATTCAGACACTGCGTCCGCCTCGCCGCACTGCGAGCGTTCTGAATCGCTGGCAGAATTAGTGACATCAGCGTGGCGATGATCGAAATCACCACCAGAAGTTCGATCAAAGTGAATCCGCGTCTGGTATCGAATTGGTTTGCTGAAGATGTCCGTCGCATGAATGAGCGCCCCACGGGCTGTCTGGAACAGGAGAGGGTGTGATTCCAATACGTTTTTCTCCTGGCCGCATCCGTTATTTTTCCGTAAAACGTCACAAATGCAGAGCTTTCCCCGAGTGCATTCGCCGCAGTTCTTCTTTCCACACGTCAACTTCTGTTCTTAATACGTGGACCAGAGCAGTTTACTTATTGTCGTGAACGGTATTCGCTCGCGGGAGCAGAATCTCTTCAATCGAAACGGTTGTCCGCGGCCACGAGTCAGCGTAATACGCTGTAAACAACACTCCCTGTCGCGTTGGGTCGTAACCGAACACGACGTCATCGAACGCATAGCCGTCTGTTTTGTCGATCACAAACTACAGTCCGTCGGATTCGAAATAATGCATCCGCTGAAACTATCTGCGATCTACCGAAACGGTGTCAGCTTCATAAACTCGCAGCGATACACGCAGCTGGCCCTGCTCGCTCTGAATTCGATGCAGGCGAAACAGGGGCATTTTTGGATGCAGTTTCTGTAGATCGATTGTCCGCGGTAATGTGGTTGGCGGGATCTGGCTGGCAATGACCGGGTTGTTGATCATGTTGGTGTACAGATCCGGCTCCATATTCTGGCTGGCGGGTTCCGCCGACAATTTGTGCAGAGCGATCGCCCACATTCCGGTGTCAGCTGCTGCAGCCTCACCACGCAACTGGATGTTCACCAACTGCATGATCCCTGGCTCGCCTGCCTTCGGGATGATCTGAAACTTCACTCGAATCGTAATCATGTTATCGGCGAACTGCAGCGCCAATGGTTCGACGTCGGCAAAGCGGATCGAAAACAGCAACGCGTCCGCAGAAAACTGGTCAGGTTGCTGCAACAGCGTCTTAAGCACGTCGGGATTTTCACGCACCGATTTCAGCGACTCCACCAGCTTCTGCAGCGTGCCGTCCGTCACTGTGACGCCGGCAATCGGTCTCCCTCCCAGCCACCGATTGGCGGATTCATCCGACAACAGCATCACGAGAGATTCGGGGGCCTCAAGAGTCGCTTTCAACGTGCCGGATTTCGTCGACCGACTGGTCAGAGACGTGTTATAGGCACTTGTCGAAAAGCTATCCGTTGTGCTGGAGGCACTCCAGCGAATGCGGTCCGATCCGGACAGCGCGTCCAGTGATTGACGCAGTTGCCGCCAATCGCGGTTCAGTTTTGCGAGCTCTTTATCGACGCCGCTGTTCACCTTTGGCAATACATCATCAGCAACGCGTCGCACAACGATCGCATCTGATGCTGGCATGCGCCGCTGAACTTCGTTCCACGCGATCTGATCTCCGATCCGACGAACCAGCGGTAGTTGGGAAGCGATTGTGTTAACACTCTGTGGAAACTGTCTGACCTGCAGATTGCCGTAGGCGGATTTGGTCAGGAACTGCACCCCATCGAAAAAGACCGGTTTGGTCACGTCGAATGTATGGCTGCCCAGCGTTGTCACTGTGGCCTGCGGTGTCAGACCGATCGTGTTGCTGGACACCGTTCCGCTAGCCAGAACGCTGAGTCGCGCCACGTCGGAACTGTCTGCCGAAGCCAGCGTGATCGATGTCGTTGTGGTTTGAATGCCGCTGACGCTGGCTTCCATCACCTGCGTGGCGACGTTGTTGCTTCTGACTTCTTCACGCTCGACAAATTCACCAAGCAGGTCCGTGCGAATGGTGAATACCCAATCAGATATTTCTGCCGAACTCTGATCCGCTGAGAACGTTCGCGGGTCCGCGGGAATGGTGAGTGTCTGTCCCTGCGCGGCCGCGCCAACGATTGCGATCTGGCAAATCAATATGCGTCGAATGATTGTGCCATATGCTGCAACGCAACTCGGCATCATGGCTTTGTTGATATGTGGCTTTGGCATTCAGTGGAAGGCTGCAGGTGACAACGTCGACGAAACGGAATTCAGAGTCCGCGGTGGTGATGGGGTCCCAGCCGCAGTCCGTTTCAGTTTACGCCAGCAGCAGCTTCCAGACCACATTTTTCCTGCTCGAAGGACTTCGAACACACCGCCCCTACGGACATTCTGAAGAATCCGCACATTCTACAGTCGCCCCGTTTACTCACTTGCCCTGTCTTGCCAAAGGGTATGTAGAACGGGTGTTCCTGTTGGTTCTATTCGTGGTTGGCTACCGAGACAGTCCGTGGTTCAGCGTGCGATTTCCCAGCACGGTAAACCATAGAATGCCGAACAGGCTGCCAATCCCGTATGAGAAATGCAGAATGGCGAACACGAGTGGCGACAGCAGAAATCCGGCCAGGCCCGTCTTGCGTGACACCATCACGGCGCCGATCAGCAGGCCGGCCAGATACAGGACGCCAAAACTGGCAGACAACGGACGCAACATCGGCGACACAACAGCAGCGCTGATAGCAACGATGACTGCCAGTACGAACACCATCGGCACCAGATATCGCAGGCTGGCTGAGCCTCGTTTTTGAATGGTTCGGATTCTCCAGACGCCATATTGATAGTACTGCTTCCACAGTTTCTGCAGCGTCGATCGCGAAAAGTAGCGGCTGCGAATTTCCGGATTCAGAAAAATCCTGCCGCCGTTTTCGATCACGCGTGCGTTGAGCTCATCATCTTCGTTGCGCGCCAGTTCTTCGTCGTAGCCGCCAATTTTTTCGAAGACCCATTTCCAGTAGCCGCCGAACGGCACTGTGTCCGCGTAGCCCGCGTTGCCACCGATACGAAACTGTGAGTTACCCACTCCGACCGGGCAACTGGTGGAGGCTGCGATGATGCGGCCAATCTTTGTTTCGTTGACTGTTTCCACAACGCCGCCAACACACCAGCATTCCGGGCGCTGCATGAGTTCCATGGCAGAGCGTCGGACATAGTCGGACTGAATTTCTGCATGTCCGTCGACGCGCAGAATAATGCTGCCCTGTGCTTCGCGGATCCCGATGTTCATAGCGCTGGTCTGAACCTGTCGAGGATTCTGCAGCAACCGGACGCGCGGATCCCGCTGTGCGATGACTGCGACCTGTTCCAGAGTGTCGTCGGTGCTCATGCCGTCAACGACCAGCACTTCCATGCGTTCCGTTGGCCAGTCGTTCTGCAGAATGCTGTTCAGGCAGCCGCTGATATAGCCGCTTTCGTTGCGGATCGGAACAATCACCGAAATGAACGGGTACTCTGTGGTTGAAGCGTCCGCAGTAGACTTATTCTGAAGAGCAGATGTCATGAGATGTCGTCCTTAACCGACGGCGGCTGAAAGTCCCCGCCACGCTAACCGTAGAAATGAAGAGACCCTGCCAGCAGAACAAGTCCCGTCAGAGCACTGCCGATCAACGTGATCGGTACACCCTGTAAGCGTTTTTGCGTCTTCAGGAAGGCCAGGCGGCAACTTAGCACCGCAAGTTCTCCTGACGTCCAGCACAAGGCTGCCCGGATCGGAAGTGACAGCACAGAGGTCACCTGAAACGCGACGGCCAATGTCAGGAAACCAACCAGCATGGCGATGACATCCTGACGATTCAGGCCGAATGCATTCAATGTGAATTTGGCACCCATATTGATGCACGACAAATACAGGCCAGGCATCAACAGCACCATGACCTCGCCCGCCGCAGCCAGATCTGGCTTCATCGTCAGTTCGGCAACCAGATTGGCAACCGGTACAGACAGCAACATTCCCACGATGCAGATGGGCGCCATCGCAGCGGTGAGCAGCAGAAGCTTGGTGCGAATAATCTGCTGCCATGCGTTTTCATCGTGGCCGTCAATCGCTTTGGACAGCCGCGCGAATGTACTCACCACGATGCTGGTTCCGATGAATCCAGCAGCAAGGACCAGTCGGAATGCCGCGCCAAATTCCGTCACGCTGGTATCCGTGCCGTAGACGGTGACAAACAGCAAAGCGGATTGAGTAAACATTGGCGCCAGCACCAGCGACACGCCAATCGGTGCGACGTCACGAACATTCTTCCACACGTCGCCGAAGCGCAATCGTGTGTGAGTGTCTGCGAACAGTGGCCGACAGATTTCGAGTCGTGATTCAGCCAGCATTCTGATCACATTGCATGCCAGCCAGACCAATAACAATGTTGTCAGTTGTACGCCAAAGGTGGCCGTGCCAATTAAAGCCGCAACAATCGCAATGCGACACGTCAGAACCAGTGCGGCTTCGACGTCCAGTCGTTCTCTCCCACGCAGATACCACAAAATCGGGTCGCTGCCAGGCTGCGTTGTGGCAACCAGCAAGCTCAGTACCAATGCGGAAAACGGCAGAGTGTTCAGGGGCAGCAGTCCCAGCACGCAGATAGCCGCCAGCGTAAACAGCAATTTGTTACTCACACAGTAGCGAAACGTTTGTCTCGCGCATTCAGCGCCTGCAAAGCGTCGAACAGCCCACAGTCGTGTGCCGAAGTCTGACGCCACTTCACCAATCGCGATGATTGAGCACGCGGTGAAGTAAGTGGCGAAAACACTTTTTCCCAGCAGACGCCCCAGAGCCAGCAGCAGCAGCAGCTGCAACACGGAATTCAACGAACTCCCGCCAGCATTGCTGACAACATTCACCACGAACTGGCTGCGACGACGGATGGCAGACCAGCTGCGTGGCCACCAGCCACCGTCGAAAACGGAACCCGAATTCGCGGGACATGGGACGGTTGAATTGGAAACAGACGGTGCCATATATTCCCTACGCCGCCACACAGTTGCTCAACATGCCGTAGCCGAACGTCTTTACCAGCGTCTGATCCAGATGCTTGTTGATGATTTCTATGGCAGCCGCTGACAGCTTGTCTCGCCAGCGTTCGTTCAGGTAGTAGTCTCGGTAGTAGTCGGAATCTTTGCTGGTGTCTTTTGTTGACTGTTGAAAGTTGCGAAAGCCGTCGGCCGTGCGCTGCAGCTGGAATTCCGATTCGACCTGACTCATGGCCTGCTCCGGATCGCACAGTACGTCTTCGTATCTCAGGTTCAGCGCGGGAAAGACATTGTTCAGTGGCAGGTACGAACGATTCTTCACGTTCCACAGTTGAATCGGGTTTTCGATGGTCTGTTCCGTGCCATCGCGCCGCGTTGTTTGCCAGGGCGTCGTCAGGAATTCTTCAAAGCTCAGGCCTGAGTCATAGTATTGGTGGTATGGCCGACGATGCATCGACAGCAACCACGAGTACGGATTCTTGGTGATCGTGAGGAAGTGTAGTCGGCGTGACGCAATGCCGTACTGCTGTAACTCTTCTACCGGCTTCACGCGCATGTGTTTCCAGCCGAGATTACTGCCGAAGGTGGCGGAAAAGAAGGCATCTCGAACCGATTCGCGGCCTGGAAGAATCAACTGCAGGCCGGTGACTGGCCACGGTACGAAACCGCGAAGCTCTTTGGCCACAAAATTCAGCCGAATCAATTCGCTGAGATAGATCGTTCCCGAGTTCCGCTCGCCATAAATCTTGACCAGCGGCACGCTGAGAGCCGTCCCACCATTGTTTGGCGAAGGCTTCAGGACGGCGGTCGTGCTGACGATTTCTGCTTCCCTGTGATCGTTCATGATTCCCGCTCCGGATCCACATCGGAGGTAAACGCTGATGCAATACAGATCCAGTACAGACAGCCCATGGCATGGTTGTTCACCACGTACTGCACGTTTGCCAGGTCACGACCCAGCAGCAGCACGAAGAGGCACAGTGCAATGGCGCGGTATCGGCTGGGGCCGGTAAAACCACGTCGCAGCAACACGACCCCCAGACACGCATAGAACAACAGCCCCGCAACTCCGAAACTGCCTGCCATCGAAAACACCCAGTTGTGTGGATCTGCACCCGGGTAACCGACGTAATATTTCAGGAACACGGGCCAATGCGACAGCCCGGAACCGAACAGCCATTGCTCGCGCGTCAGATTGTGAATGCAGGCGTTCCAATACGCACCACGCATGCCCAGACTTTGCAGACTGTCAACGTCCTGAAACCGCATCAGCACCAGGATCTCGTCCAGCGGAACACCGACGATAAACAGCGCTGGCAGGCTTACTAGTCCCAACCCGATCGCGCGGCGCGGAGACTTCGTCCACACCAGCACACCACAGGCCAGCAGGTAGAAGCCGAACATCGATCGTGCTCCACCCAGAATCGCCAGAACTAACCCGACCGATGCGAAAGCCAAAATGAACCTGTCAGAAATTTCCTGACCGCGCGATGCTCGCAGATAGATCAACAGATATAGACACGGCAGCATGGCCAGCGTGTTGGGCGAGAGAAACGGGCCGGTCAGCCGCGCCATTCCTCGGCTGCCACCATCCATGAGCTCAAACATTTCGCTAATGATGGCAAATCCTCTGTTGGAGGCGCCGAAGCCTGGCCCATACACGGTTTGCAGAAGAGTGATGATCAAAATGTGAATCAGGATCATCGCGCAAATAGTTCGCAGACGAACGGATGCGAACGGATCTTCGGCCAGAATTCGATTGGCGAGAAATCCTGACACCATCATCATCGCCATCAGTCCGCCCAGCAGATAGTACGGCTTTTCTGCGAATTGCTCATGAAGCTGCAGCCGTTCCTGTACCCACGAATTCACCAGGCCAAACGCGACCAGCAGCAGTCCGCAATAGACCAGTCGCGTGAACACACGATCTTCTGCCGTGCGCGATCCGGTGCGGAGACGGGGATTCATGATGGCAGAAAATGACATCAGACAGGTGATTCCACAGACACCCGCGTAGACTGAAGGATCAGCCTGTCCCGGTGAATCGTGGACGGAAGCGACCAGCAGCAATAAATACGGTCGCCAGCCAGGCGCAATGATCGCCAGACCGAGAATCACAGCCACAGCGTCGAAAGGCGTAAAATAGCCAATGGCCGCGACCGCGAAGTACACAAAGCTGATCAATGCAGCGCGGACCACTTCTGCGCGTTCTGCCTGTTGATGGCCGAGTGCGGGCAGAGCGTGGCTTGAGGCATCAGGATGAAGCGTTGCAGTTTGCATTTGTGTTCAGAAATTGTGCGGGGCGGTTCAACGTCGTGCAGCGAGACCTCGTGATCACCCCAATTGGCATGCTGGCACCGACCATGTCGTGGGAATAGAAACGTTGAGCAGATCAGGAAGTCGTTCCAGATCACTGGCGATGGCTGCGATCTGTTCTCCGGAAAGCACATCGGCAGCACGTAGCTCGGGTCGGCCACTGTCGACCATCAGCAGATCAATCGTTCGCTCGCGCAACGTGGTGTTGCGGTAGATCCATTCGATGAGATCGCGCGTGACCGGAAAGGCTTTGGCTGTCTGAGAAACTCGCGATGCAATTCGATGCAGTGTGACGGATCGATAGTCCTGTGACTTGTTCAGAGGTGTTGCTAGATCATCCGGTACGAAACTCGCGTCGACGCCGAGGAATTTGTAGATCTCCTGAATCAACTGTCGCGGACGTTCTTTGACATCGTCGTAAAAGTAGACTCCGATCTGATCACGGTCAAAGTGATCAAAGTAGCGATCGAGGCTGCTGGCGTACGAACTTCGGCGGACATATTTTTCGTCTCGAACAACAAGCTGCTGCAGTTGTTCCGCAGTCAGATCGGCGATGCCACCGTATTCGTTTTGAGCATCATGCATGAGATGCGACATGGCTCGATCGAACGGATTTCTCAACATCACCAGCAGGCGAATGTC
>CALFOL010000872.1 GCA_937919915.1 uncultured Planctomycetaceae bacterium | reverse complement strand
AGGGCAAGGATAAGTCGTAGGTTATTATGTGCGAAAACATATAAGCGCCTGCTTACCTGTGCCGCGTGATATCGGTGTGCCATCGTAAATCAGATCGATGCTGTGTAAGTGTGTCGGAAATCGAAACCACCGAATTCAGCCGGTGAGCAGCCTGATTTGCTGCAGGGATAATGCTGGACAGCGGTCGAGTGCACAGGTTGCACAACAATTCGTCGTTATCGACGCCCAGCCATGCCAGCTCTTCCGGAAGAAAGATCGACCACGGCAGGTGTTTGTGCATGTAGGACACAATGCCCGCGAGCAGGCCCCTGGCGCATGCGTTGTCAACAGGTGCGTGAGCACCTGGCGAAAATTAGATTCACCGGCCGGGCCACTGCCGAAGTCAAAGGCGGAGACCGCCAACGACTCGCCGGTATTGCCGCATGGATGGAGCTGGTGTTGGCGGAGTAAGCACAATAGAAAATTTGCGATGCCGGAATTGCGGCTGGTGTCTTTCGCTGTTTCCTCCTGTTCGAATTTCTTCCGGCACTCCGTGGCCCTCCTGTTGCCCTTGAAGCTCAAATGGCGGACAGACCGGACACTGCTCAATCGTTTCGGTGCTGAATTCAGACACACGTCCTGATGAGCGGAAGCTCCTGAGGCGACTGCAAGGCAGCAATCCACTAATATTCGGCACCAGTCTATATCGATGTCATCGGAGAAAACGTAATGAAGGCGGCTCGACAACTGTTACATCCTCGCGATGAAATCATGCAGACGATGGATCGCATCTATCGTTATCGAATGACAACGACTTCCGGTGGGAATCTCTCCATCCGCGATGAATCCGGCGATATCTGGATTTCACCCGCTCGCGTCGACAAGGGCAACCTCACACGCAACGACATCGTGTGCGTACACCCCGATGGAACCGCCGACGGACTGCATCCCCCATCCTCCGAATTCCCATTTCATAAAGCCATCTACGAAGCACGTCCCGATGTCGGAGCAATCGTACACGCTCATCCCATCGCGCTGGTCGCGTTCAGCATTTGCCGGCAGACACCGAATACGCGTCTGTTCCATCAGGCCCACTCCGTTTGCGGCAAGGTTGGCTTTGCTCCTTATGCCTGTCCTGGCAGCGAGCAGTTGGGAAAGAACATCGCCGCGACGTTCAGCGAAGGCTGTGATAGTGTCATCCTTGAAAACCATGGCGTTGTTGTCGCCGGCGACTCGTTACCGCAGGCGTTCGAACGATTCGAAGCGTTCGAATTTGCTGGCAAGACGCTGATCAAGGCCCGGCAACTCGGCGCGGTTCATTTTCTCGACGACGTTCAACTCCAGCAGGCAGCGGAACGCAGTGTTGACTTCCAGTCATTTGATCCGCCAACGGCGACGGCCAACGAGCGGGAATTTCGTCGGCAGCTGGTCGAATTCCTGCGGCGCGGTTGCCGCCAGCGTCTGCTGATCAGCACTGAGGGCAGCTTTTCCGCCCGAGTCGATGCGGATTCGTTTTTGATTACGCCCACCAAACGAGACCGTGAGCAATTATCTGTGGATGACCTGGTATTTGTAAACGGTGACCGGCGCGAATCCGGCAAACTAGCCAGCCGGGCCGCGGCCGCTCATCGAGCGATCTACGAGAAGCACGCGGACGTGCAGGCGATTGTGTTCGCTCATCCGGTCAACGCCACCGCGTTCAGCGTCACGGATTCCGAATTCGACGTTCGTACCATTCCGGAGAGCTACGTTTTTCTGAGAGACGTGCGGCGCGTTCCGTACGGAGTTCAATATCGCGACGATGGACAGATCGCAAACTATGTTTCTAAAGCATCACCGGCAGCGATCCTTGAAAACGATGGGGTGATCGTCACGGGCCGAAGTATTCTGGACACGTTCGATCGTCTGGAGGTGCTGGAATCCACGGCCGAGGCGGTCATCAACGCTCGTGCCGTTGGCGAAATTTCCACGATGCCCGATTCCGTGATCGACGAACTTCGTGCGGAATTCAAGCTGACATAGTGGGACTGGCTTCTGGCAAACCGCCGTCGGCCCGCGCTTCGTTCAATGAGCGCCGGATTTGCTCCGTTGGGTGCAGTTGTGGTTTCCAAAATCATTCATCATGAAACGGGCTGAATGCTTTGCGATAGGCTGTCGGTGTCAGGCCCGTGGAAAGTTTGAATTGCCTCGTGAAGTGACTTTGATCGTAGAAACCGGTTTCCGCCGCGATCGCCGCAATCGATTGCTGTGTAGACTCCAGCAAGTGTCGAGCAACCCCCACACGGACTTCCCGAAGGTAATGATTTGGAGTAATACCGAAGAGCCTTCCGAATTCACGGTGAAGCTGGCTGGATGACAGACTGGCTTTCTTCGCGAGGTCGGCTACGACGATCTCTTCGCCGTAGTGAGTCGTCACAAACTGGACGACTTTCAACAGACGGCCGTGTCCAGCATCGGCAACGTCAGCGTCTTCGTAAGGCCGCTTTACTCCGGCGAGGGCAATCACAGTCCCTTTTTTGTCAAAGAGCGGAATCTTGTTGCACGAGTAGATCTGCGGGACACCGTTGCTGTTGGGGACCAGCCAGATCTGATCGGTTAACGGCGCCTTTGCCGCGATTACGCGGCGATCTTCTTCCACGTATTGCGTGGCGATCGCGGGTGGAAAAAAGTCGAAGTCCGATTTGCCAATAATTTGCGACTCGCACTGTACTCCCATCACGCGACGCACGACACGATTCGCTCTCAGGTAGCGTCCATCTGCCGCCTTGGCATACATGTAAACCTGCGGCAAAAAGTCGAACAAGTCCAGGCAATCCAATGGGTTCTCGATCCGATCGAAGAGCCGGGATCGCCATAGTTCCGTTTTCGGTGCAATTTCGGGCATGCGAGGATTTTACAAATCAGTGCGACGAATCAGCAAGACCCTGATGACATGTTTGGCGACAATCTTTACGTCGACAAACGACCCCCCGAATTACTGACAACCCTTAAACGAATTTCTTAGGAACCATCCAATGACGACCCCGCTGATTCAAATGGCATTAGACTCACTTGACTTCGACGCCACCTTGGCACTGGCCGAACAAGTTGCTCCGCATGTTGACATTTTTGAAGTCGGTACGCCGTGTATCAAGTTTAACGGCGTGAAAATCGTTAAAGCCTTAAAGGAACGATTCCCCGATCACAAGATCCTGGTCGACCTCAAGACCATGGATGCTGGCGAATACGAAGCCGCTCCTTTCTACGCCGCCGGTGCCGACATCTGTACTGTTTTGGGAGTATCTGGTGCCGCGACAATTGCCGGTGTTGTGAAGGCCGCTGCAGCCCATGGGGGCGAAGTTCAGGTCGATTTAATCAATGTGCAGGACAAGGCGGCGTGTGCTAAAGAAGCAGCGGAGATTGGGGTGCATATTATCGGTGTCCACACAGGCCTGGACGCTCAGGCTGCCGGGCAGACGCCGTTTGCTGACTTAAAAACGATTGCGGACCTTGGACTGAACGTGAAAATCTCAGTCGCGGGGGGTATCAAATCAGAAACAGCTCGCCAGGTTGTTGACTCGGGTGCGAGCATCGTGGTGGCAGGTGCAGCCATCTATGGTGCTGAGTCACCCGCCGAAGCAGCTCGAGAAATTCGTGCGTCGATTACGTTTGCCGGAGTCTAAGTGTGTTTCAACGAAGGAATCAACAGCTGGTTCTCGACAGAATTTCGCAAGTGCTCGACGCGACCGCTGAAGGTCACGCAGAGCACTTGACGAAGCTGTTTGACGCTGCCAGACACATATTCATCGCCGGCGCAGGCCGATCACGACTTGTTGGAAGTTTTCTCGCCATGCGACTGATGCACGCCGGTTACGGTGTGAGTCTCGTTGGTGAGATCGTGACTCCCAGCCTGAGTTCCGGCGACTTGCTACTGGTCATTTCCGGTTCCGGGGAAACAGAGCAGCTGGTGGCCTTTGCGAAACGAGCGGGCGTTCTCGGTGCGGATGTCGTTTTGATCTCCGCGAATACTGATTCGACGTTGGCGGAACTATCGACGGTGGTGTTTCAGATCGGCACAGCCGATCTTTACGATACCGTCCAGGGTATGCCAATGGGCACGGTGTTTGAGCTTTCTGCACTGTGTTTTTTGGAAGCGTTGATATCACACATTATCTGGGACAAGGGGATTCCGGAAGAAGAGATGCGTAGCCGGCATGCCAATCTGGAGTAGATGGATTAGACTTGCGATCGGATGCTGGTGGGAAAACCGACTCAACTGTCGAAATGCTTCCGTCAATAAATCGGATCCAACGCGATGGCGGCTCCCATGCCGCCGCCGATACACAGGCTTGCCAGACACGTGCTCTTTTTGAGAGTGGAAATCCGGTGTGCCAGATGCGTCACCAGGCGAGCTCCGCTCGCTCCGATCGGATGCCCCAATGCGATCGCGCCGCCGCATTGATTCACCTGCTCCGTGGTCAGGCCCAGCTCACTGATGCATGCCAGCGTCTGTGCCGCGAAGGCTTCGTTGATTTCGATCGTGTCGAAATGTTCGAGCGTCATGCTGTGCTTCCTGCAGAGTTCCCGAATGGCGTGCACTGGCCCCAGTCCCATCTCGGCAGGATCACAGCCGACAACTTCGGCGGCGTGGATGTCGGCCATGATCCGCCAACCATTGGAACTGGCCGCTTCACAACTCGCAAGCACCAGCATGCAGGCACCATCGTTAATGCCTGATGCATTCCCGGCGGTGATTGTTCCGTCAGTTGTGAATGCCGGTTTCAGTGCTGCGAGTTCTCTGACGCTGGTCTCCGGTCGCGGATGTTCGTCGCACTGTAGTCCTTCCAGTGGTGCTAACTCGTCAGCGAAGACTTCGTGCTTTGCTGCTTCCGCACAGCGTTGTTGAGACAGGGCAGCATACTCATCCTGTTGCTGGCGGGAGATCGAGTACCTGGTCGCGAGACGCTCGGCGGTGTTTGCCATGTGCTGTCCGTCAAATGCGTCGAGCAGGCCATCGCACAGAATAGTGTCGACCAGCTTTCCGTCACCGAACTTGGTTCCCGTGCGTGATCGAGGCAGGATGTGAGGCGCGTTGCTCATGGACTCCGTGCCACCGCACAGGACAACGTTTGCCGCCCCGGATTGAATCGCCTGCATCGCCAGAATTACCGCCTGCATCCCTGATCCGCACATCATGTTCACGGAATAAGCGGGTGTAGACATCGGCAACTGTAGACGAACGCCAATCTGGCGCGCGATGTTCATCCCGAGTCCAGCGCTGAGAACGTTTCCGACAATGACCTGATCGATCGCATTCCTGGGCAACCCCTCCAACGCGGCTTCACCGGCGTGAACAGCGAGGTCCACTGCGCTGAGTCGGGACAACGCGCCGAGAAATCGTCCGAACGGCGTTCGCTTTGCTGAAATGATGCATACGTCAGTCATCTGGATACGATTCCGGTTTCGAGTTTCATTGGTTGAACGTTGTTGACGATTGGTCGGAAGTCCATGACTCCCAGCACCTGCGAATCGATGTCGATGCCTGGAGCAACTTCGATCAGTTCCAGACCCTCGGGCGTTAGCCGGAAGACGGCTCTTTCCGTGACGATCAGCACGTCCCGATTTGAAGTTTTAGCAACTTCACCGCTAAACGAAACATGCTGCACGTTGCTCACGAATTTCCGAGTTGCTCCTTCGCGCAGGATTCGCAGCTTTCCGTCGGCGATTTTGACGTCCAGCGACCCGGACGTCATCGTTCCGCAAAACACAACGCGTTTGGCGTTTTGTGAAATGTTCACAAAACCACCAATGCCCGCGAGAGACTGGCCGAATTTCGAGACATTCACATTACCGTGTTGATCGATTTCAGCCGCCCCCAGTGCCGCGAAGTCAAGTCCGCCACCGTCGTAGAAATCGAATTGGGCGGGCTGATCAATGATGGCGTGGGGAAAGGCGGAGGCACCGAAACTGAGTCCACCAGCAGGTATGCCGCCAATCGGACCGCTTTCCAGAGTCAGCGTGACGTCGTTCAGGAGACCACGTTCTGCAGCGACAGCAGCGATTCCTTCCGGCATGCCGATGCCCAGATTGGCGATGTCGCCGGCTTGTAGTTCGTGACACGCTCGCGCTGCGATAATGCGTCTCACGTTCATGGGCAGCCGACCGTTTGACACTTCTATTGCAGCGTCAGAACCATGGACGGAACAATATGCGACGTTCATCTGTTCTGCGAACGTCTGATCGTGTTCATCGTTTTCGGCAATCACGATACGGTCGACGAGAATTCCTGGAACAGCGACCTGGTGCGGAGGTGTCCTTTCCGTTGAAGTTCGTTTGACCTGAGCCAGCACAACGCCGCCGCTGTTGCGTACCGCCTGAGCGATCTGCAGCACTTCACCGATGACCGCTTCTTCCGACATGGACAGGTTTCCATCGCGGTCCGCCATGGTGGCTCGAATCAGCCCGACGTGAATGGGGAACGCCTTGTAGAACAACCACGTTTTCCCCAGCAGTTCGATTCGCTCTACCAGAGATTCGGTGGTGATGGAATTCAACCGGCCACCGTCGTGAATCGGATCAACAAAGGTTCCGAGGCCAACATGCGTAATACAACCGGGCCGATGTGCTGCGATGTCCCGCAACAACTGACAGATCACGCCCTGCGGAAAGTTGTAGGCCTCGATTTTATTTTCCAGAGCCAGTCGCCCCATGCCGGGCACCAGTCCCCAGTGACCGCCGATCACGCGTTTGACCAGCCCTTCATGTGCCAGATGGTTGAGGCCACGGTGCTTGCCGTCTCCCTGGCCCGCACCATAAACAAGCGTCAGATTGGTCGGCGTTTTCGTTGATAGAAAACGCTTCTGGATGGCTGCGGTCAGCGATTCCGGATGAGCGGCGCCCACGAACCCACCGCTCACGACAGTGTCGCCGTCTTTGATCAGCGCCACGGCTTGGTGAGCGGCACAGAGTTTTTTGTGCAGTGCCGATGTCATCCCCACCACCCGCCATTGACATGAATCGTTTGGCCGGTGATGTAGTCGGCCAGCGGACTGCACAGAAACAGAATCGCATTGGCAATTTCGTTCGGCCTGCCGAAACGGCCCAGCGGGATCTGCTTCAGCATTTCGTCACGAGCCGCCTCTGGAATGGCTTCTCCCATTTCCGTCAGCACAACGCCGGGCGCGACCGCATTGACAGTGATCTGCCGATTAGCAACTTCTTTACTGAGCGCCTTCGTCAATCCCACAACGCCCGCTTTCGCGGCGGAGTAATTGGTCTGTCCAAAGAATCCCGTGAAACCGGAAATCGATGCCATGCTGACGATTCGTCCACCGTCTGACATTCTCGGCACGGCTTCTTTGCAGACTCGCCAGACACCCGAGAGATTCGTATCAATGACTGCCTGCCATTCATCGTCTTCCATTTTTTTGAGTGTTCGATCGCGAAGGATCGCTGCATTGTTGACCACGATATCCAGCGTGCCGAATGTCTGCACGACGTGGTCGAACATCGCCGAAAGCGATTCGCGATTCCTGACGTCACCTTCGACAGCAATGGAACGCGACCCAAGTTCAGCCGCTGTTTCTTCAGCTCGAGCCTGATTTAGACCGTCGGTATCACGAAACCACGTGACGGCGATGTTGGCGCCTGCGGAATACAGTGTTTTCGCAGTCGCCTTGCCAAGCCCCTGGCCTCCGCCGGTGATGACAGCCGTTTTCGATTGAAGTGTGCTGGAAGAAATCATTCTGTATGTTCGATCTAGAGCAGTTTACGTAAACAGGTGGATGCGTCCGGTTCGTGGGAGCAGGCGTTTTGCTGTCGAAAACCGTTCGCCGCGGCCACGAGTCAGCGTAATACGCTGTAAATGATTCAAATACGCAGGATATGGTGGGTCGCCTGTGTTCTCCGGTGAGTTGCCTGAGCTACGTTATGTTGGATCTACTGTCCGCGTAAACATCCTGTGAAAGGAAATCAAGTTTCATGACAAACGATAACAAGCCGCTGGCCGGCCGCGTAGCGTGGGTGACTGGTTCTTCCCGAGGACTGGGGCGAGTGATGGCGGAAGAGCTGGCTCGAATGGGGGCGCTGGTGGCGATTCACGGAAGTCGGCCGGACAGTCCGCGAACTTTCGACGAAGGCGGCACGATGGAAGAACTGGCTGCGGAAATCGCCGAGGCAACCGGCGCAGATGTGACGTCGACCTGGGGCGATGTCACCAGCGAAACTGAGATGCACCGCGTTGCTGAAGAAATCCGTGGCAAATGGAAGAAGATCGACATACTCGTGTGCTGCGCTGGAGGTGACATTGGCGCAGGTGGTACTGCCGTCGGACGAGGCGGCCGTCCCGCACAGGATGACTGCCTGAATATTTCCGTCGACGATCTCAAAAGCGTGATGGATCGAAATCTGCTCGGCACCATGCTGTGCTGCCGTGAGGTCGCTCCGGAAATGATCGCTCGAAAACAAGGTCGCATCATCACGATTGGCAGTATTGCGGGCTGTGTTGGCCGACCGTCCGGTTCGATATACAGCGTGGCCAAAGCCGGAGTTCACGCGTGGACTCGCAGTCTTGCCGAACAGCTTCGCCCGCACAACATCCCGGTGAACTGCGTTGCTCCCGGCGGCACAGTGACGGAACGCTTTCTACGCATTCACGAAATCGATGATGCGCGACTGGTCACTGAGGGAACGCTCGACCGCTATGGTCGGCCGGAAGAAGTGGCGGCCGTAGTCGGATTTCTCGCCACCGATGCCGCGCGTTTTGTCAGCGGGCAGATCATTCGAGTCGACGGAGCCAGTCAGACGTTTGCTGGATGACGATGACGCGCTGGACGCGATGTCTCACCTCAGCATCAATATGGCGCGTTCGTAAAGACGTCGAAATTCGCAGTAGCTGTCAATCAATCTGCCAGCCCAACAGATTCGTTTTCCGGATGAAACACCTTCCATGTGACGTTTCGGGGAATTTGCTGTTGGCTTCAACATGTTTAACTTTGTCACCAGAAGCAAGTAATTTGGGGCCATGCGGATGACGACTTACATTAAAGAAGATCTGTCGGCACGGCTCAAATCCGGCCAGAATCTTCCCGCACAGC
>CALFOL010000871.1 GCA_937919915.1 uncultured Planctomycetaceae bacterium | reverse complement strand
GTTCTGGTTCGCCAATAATTCTGCTGCCGCTGAAACAGAGCGTTGGTGAAGACAATAGTCTTCCCAATTTGTGTAAGGCTACAGGACGTCGCGACGTCATTAAATTGACGAGGCTGGCAAGAGCGACGATGAATTCGTTGCAAATAAACTGCAATTTTTGGGTGGCGACATCCAGTCAATAGATCAACACAGGTCAGAACTGTTTTTTTGGCCACACCTTTTTGTATCAGGGAAATGGAAATGGCTGAGAACATCCACGAGTTTACAGACGCGAACTTTGACGAGGAAGTGCTGAAGTCGTCCGAGCCGGTCCTGGTTGACTTCTGGGCACCGTGGTGCGGACCTTGCCGGATGCTGATGCCGACCATCGAAGCGCTGTCAGAAGAATTCGCTGGCAAAGTTAAGATAGGGAAAGTGAACACTGATGAGAATCAGGGCACTGCAGCGGGTTACGGAATCACCAGCATTCCGACCGTGATGCTGTTCAAAAACGGCGAAATGGTGGACAAGGTTGTGGGTGCTCCAGGTAAAGAGCACTTTGTGACCATGCTGAACTCTGCCATGTAGAGTCGGCTGAATTCACCGATCCAGCACGAACATCTCAAACCGCCATGGGTTTTCATTAGCTCATGGCGGTTTGTCGTATTGTGTCCGTAAGCGAATTCGCCCAGACTTCGCGGCTAACTTACCCGAAATCATCGGTCAGGGCTGCGTTTTGTGCTCGCCGATGCTTTGGGTAATGGACGCAGATACTGTATAGGGAATGGAGTCCCTGAATGACCGACACCCCGGACAATGCGCGCTTGCCCGCATCCGCCTCACCAGAGGCGTCCGGTGGAAATATGTCTGTCCGTCCCATCCCTCAGCCCACCGATATGGATGCGTTTCAGGTTCTGTTGCAAGCCAGTGCCGCGGCAGAATCGCTGCAGCTGCGGTTCAGCGAACTTCAGAATCGGCAGGCAGAAATCGTCGCTGAGCGTAGTCAGCTAAGTGCAGATCGAGCGGCCTTCGAATCGCGCGCCAAAGAATTCGCCGAACAGGTTGCTCGCGATCGCACCGAACAACGCGAAATCACCGCCGATCTGGAACAGCGTCAGCAGCACCTGAAGCAGACTCAGGCGGAAATGGATCAGCAGCGTCAACTGCTGGACGACCAGAGAAAGGAACTCGACGCCAAACGAGAACGCCTTCACGACGCGGTCAACGACGAACTCGCTCGCGAACGCGCTCTGATGCAGCGACAGCGTGACGAATTAGAACAAGAACGACAGCAGCTGGTCGCGCGCACACGTCAGCTGGAAGACGAGCACGTCGAACGGCAGGAACTTGTCGAGCAAACGCTGAACACCGAACGCGAAGAAATGCGCGAGACCGTGCGGCGTGAACTGCAGAACGAGCTGGACGAGCTGAACCGCGAACGCCACGAATGGCGGGTCATTAAAGACCGTGAAACACGTGAACTGCAACATCAGACAGAAGACCTGCAGCAGCAGCGTGAACTGTTCGGCGAACAGTTGGAATCGGAGCAGCAGCGACTCCGTGACGAGATCGAAAAGCGTCGTCAGATTCTGTTGACAGAGCAAAACAATCTGCAGCGTCGATACCGTTTTCAATTCGAACATCTCGGGCGTTCGCGCGAAGACTTCGAAGTCGAATTGCGAGAACTACGGAAAGAGCAACAGTTGTTTCGCAGCGAACGCAGCTCGTTCAGTGAACAACATCGTTTACGGTTTGCCCAGCTGGAAAAGATTCGCAGCGTGTTGTCGCAGCGGGACGCGTCTCTGAAACGCGAACAGAAGGTGATTGACCGCGATCGCGTCAGTGCGGAACTGGAAATTCGACGCCAGAACGAACGACTGCAGGAACATCGTGCTTCGGTGGTTCAGGATCTGGATTCGCGCGCTCGTCGATTGCAGCAGGGCGAACAGTCGTCTGCCGAGACGGCGCAACGCCTTGAACAACGTCTGCAGCATGTGACTCAAATGCGAGCAGAACTGGATTTGCAGCAGCGTGAAATTCTTGAACAGCGGTTGCTGTTGGAAGAGTTGCAGGCGTCTGCCCGGCAACAGTCTCTACCAACGCGCGGCACGGCGCAGTTCGAGCAGGCTCAGAAATCGGTGGTGCAGTTTTTCGAAAAGCTGCATCATCCGTTACGAGCCGAGCGAGACCGTCTGGAAGCCAAATTTTCAGAACTGGCGTCTCGTCAGGAGCAGTTTCGGAAAGACCGCGAAGAGCTGGAGCGTTGGTTTGCCGATCAGGAAGCATCGCTGGCTGAAAAGTCGCACGACGACAGCGGCGTGGTCGAAATTCAGATGGCGACTGTAGAAGGCGAGTTGGCAAAAACCCGTCGTCAATGGCACAGCGACCGTAAGGAATCTGAGGCGACGATTCGTCAACTCCTCGACGAACTTGCCGAGCGAGAGTCCGCGGCGTTTCATCAGCCTCCACCGAGACTTGACGACGACGGGGAGCAACGCGTCGCGGCGTAACGCCCAAACGCCCGCTTGGTTTTGCGCCGCAAACAACACACAGGTTAGTGATGCCGCCTGCTGGTATGCAGTAGACCACATCAATTGGAGGAGTTTACTGATTGTTGTCCACGGTGCTCGCTCGCGGAAGTAGCTGTCCATTGTGCGAAAAGAGGGAGTGACAGGAAAGCGGGGAATATTGTAAGCTTGAGTGATGGAGAGGACTCCATTACATGACTTGTCGCGGGACGACCTGATTGGGGTGATTTTGCGTCTGCAGAAGCAGGTGGTGAATCTTGAGCAGCGAAATGTTGAACTGGCAGAACGGAATGACAAACTGTCGCGGCGGATTGAGGAACTCGAAAAGAGGAATCCCACGGTGCGGCTCGATGAAGCCTACTCCATGCGTGCCGAAGAGGAGCGACAGGCGAAGGTAGCCAGTCATGGCAAACGCAACAAGCAGAAGTCAAAGCGGCGAGGACGCATCAGCACGGAAGAAAAGCTGGCCCGGGCCACACGGGAAGAAGACGTTTGGCCGAAGCCGTTCAAGCTCGAAGAATGTTGGCTGAGATATTCGCGACCGGTTTGGCGAATCATCAACGGTCAGGCGGTGCTGGTTGCGTATCACATTTATGCGGGGCCGGATGGCACTGTGCCTCAGATTCCGGGTGTACTGAAACGTGGTGAATTCGGCCAGGAGATTCTCATCACACTGGCCCATCAGCATTATGTCTTTGGCCTGCCGCTCGACAAAGCGATTGCCGAGATCGAATTTTCCTGGGGGCTGAAGCTACGAAAATCTCAGGCGGACGCGATGCTGAATCGACTGGCACGAGAATGGTTGCCGGAGTTTGAAGCGTTGTGCGATCTGCTGGCGGTCTCGGCCGTCGTGCATGCCGACGAGACGAGTTGGAGCATCAATTCCGTCTGGTCATTTCTGTCGGAGAAGGCTCGCATCACAATCTTTGGTTGCCACAAGGACGGCAAAACTCTGGCGGCATTGCTGGACAAGGGCGAATTCCAGGGAGTGCTGGTCAGCGATGATGCGGCCGTGTATCAGGGCTTCGGTTGTAGTCAGAAGTGCTGGGCTCATTTGATTCGCAAGGCGATCAAGCTGACATTGCTGA
>CALFOL010000870.1 GCA_937919915.1 uncultured Planctomycetaceae bacterium | reverse complement strand
GTGCCCTCCGGTGTCCGCCGCCAGTCGCGGTGAAAGTGCCGGTCTTAGTATCTCGTTGACTCAAACATACCCTTCGACACGTTCAGGTAAATCTCAATGGAAGCAAATATTGTTCTGTTGCCCGGTGACGGCATTGGCCCGGAAATTGTTGCTCAGGCAAAACGACTTCTGGAAGGCGTTGCGACAAAGTTCGGACACAGTTTTACGACATCAGAACATGCCATTGGTGGCAACGCGATCGATGCTTTTGGTGACCCACTCCCACAGAGCACCATTGATGCCTGCAAGGCATCGCACGCGATTCTGTTGGGAGCAGTTGGCGGACCGAAGTGGGACGATCCAACTGCCCGAACGCGGCCCGAAGTTGGCCTATTGAAGATTCGTAAAGAACTGGGCCTGTTTGCCAACCTGCGTCCGATCCAGACGTATCCAGAACTTGTCGACGCATCTCCACTGCGCCGTGAGATTGTCGAAGGAACCGACATTCTGTTTTTCCGCGAACTGACAGGCGGCATCTACTTCGGCAAGTCCGGCCGACGCCCGCATCCCAGCGGTGAAGAAGCGTTTAACGAAATGGTGTATTCCACGGGCGAGGTAGAGCGAATTGTTCGCATGGCTGCCAGGGCGGCTCAGCAACGCCGCGGAAAACTGACGTCTGTCGACAAAGCCAACGTGCTGGAAGTGTCTCGTCTGTGGCGACAGACGGCAGAGCGTGTGATGAAAGAAGAGTTTCCGGACGTGGCTTACGATGTCGTACTGATTGACTCGATGGCCATGCATCTGATTTCCCGTCCCAGAGACTTCGACGTCGTTGTTACCGGGAACATGTTCGGGGACATTCTGACAGACGAAGCTTCGATGCTGCCAGGATCACTGGGCCTGTTGCCGTCAGCCTCACTGGGCAGTGAAGGGCCCGGACTTTACGAACCCATTCACGGCTCGGCTCCTGATATTGCTGGCAAAAACGTTGCTAACCCATTGGCGACGTTCCTTGCCTGTGCCATGTTGTTTCGACATTCGCTGGGCCTGACCGCAGAGGCTGTCGCCATCGAAGAGGTCGTGGCCGCCACGTTAAAGGCGGGTTACCGGACGAAAGACATTGCCGCTGGCGGGCCGTCGATTTCCACATCGGAAATGGGCGATGTTGTCTTGCAGCAAATGACGGCGTAGCGGAACCGTTACCTGGCTTGTGGTCGTAGCTGCCGTCGCCAGTTCTGCTGTCCTGGCGACGCAGCGACAAATGGATGGTCGCGGCAATTCGTCTCACCGAATAGTTTGTGCTTCGGCAGCAACTATTCGGCAGCTGAGATACTGACGTCGTCGATCAGCAGTGTGTCGCCAGTATCGTAGTTGGACACTTCACCTTCCTGCCCCAGACAAATTGGAAGAGGCGTTCCGTCGAAGCGTTCACCCCAATCAGGAACTCGCTCGTATTTTCGCCATCGCTCAACGTCTTTTCGAACGTCTTCCATTTGCCAGTGGCATTCAGTTCACCAAAATGGATGCGTTGTTCGTAAGAATCGCCGAAGGACCGCTCGAAGCGGCAATTGTAAGTTGCACCAAGTCTCTTTTCGTCGGCATTGACTGCTTTGTAGCGGAACGAAACTTTAATCCTCTTCAGATCGGCTTCAGTCGCTGTCGCCCCCAATGTTGGAAGTTGAATTGGCTTGGCTTCACTGCCTGCAAACACGAAACCGCTGTAGTCGGCTGAAGTCGGCACCTTCGCGTATGCTAATGCCAGCACGCCTGGTTTTTCGTCAAAGCCCATCGTTTTGTTGTCTTCCGTTGCGGACATCGCAATCGTACCACCGAAAGTTGAGTCACTGACGAAAACGTGTACCGTACGGGGCTCCGGAACTCCGATCTCGGTCAATTCGCCGTCCGTATTGATTTCCTGGTACCCAGCCACTGTAGAAAAATCATCGTGATAAATGACGGTTGCATCTGCGGCGTACAGTTTTCCAAGTGCCGCGAACGCAACGACCAGGAAGGACGGGGCAAACATCGCACGAACGGTTTTCTGCATGGGAACTCCTGAAGAAATGCTTGATTGAGCAGATAAGCGGATGCGACGAATCTAGTGCCGCACTGTCGGGCATCAACAGTACTCAGCGAAATTGCGATGGTGCCTATTCCTGATGGCTGTGTTCTGTCCGGTCTTTCCAGAGCAGTTTACTTATTGTTGTGCACGGTTCTGGGTCGCGGGAACCGGCTCACGCAGGACGAAACGCGTCCTCCGCGGCCACAAGTCAGCGAAATTCGCTGTAAGCGGAATTCTCCGATTCACGACCGTATGGTGCCGGTTTCGACTAAGCAAACCCCGTTCGCGACGAACGGGCAACAGGAAATACTGTCCATCACCAGCCCGATGCACATGCTGTTGATTACTCGTGAATTCCTTAAGCTGTGGGCAATCTTTCAAGTTAGGGTCGCCGGGAATGTGGCCTCCCCGTAAACTCAACAAACCATTCATTCCATCCAACACAAAAGTTTCC
This sequence comes from uncultured Planctomycetaceae bacterium, assembly GCA_937919915.1. Taxonomy (GTDB): domain Bacteria; phylum Planctomycetota; class Planctomycetia; order Planctomycetales; family Planctomycetaceae; genus Fuerstiella. The sequence continues at coordinate 1,099 of CALFOL010000870.1, read as the reverse complement.
CATGCGTCAAATCTTCCACGGCTTCCTGTTTGCTGTTTTGTGTTCGTCATCTGCGATTGCTCAGCCAGCAGTTGCTGCTCCGAAAGGACAGCCTGCGGACGGCGCCGCAGCGCCAGAGACTGCGTCTCCGGTCCAGGAGTATGTTCGTATTCGTCGCGGTGAACGGAATATTGCGGAAGCACTCGAAACGTCAATTATTCGCTTCGGAGACTCAGCGAAATATCCTGGTGCCACTGTTGACCTGGTCGGTGCGATTCATCTTGGGGAGGAAGAGTACTACGAAACCCTGAATAAGGAATTCAAACAGTATGATGTTTTGCTGTTTGAAGCCGTGATGCCAGCTGCAGCCGTACAACGTGGATTGCGTCCGGGAGGAGGCGGTAAAGCTGCGCGACGCTTCGACCCCGATCAGGAATGGTCCGACGCGAAGGTTGGCTTAGCGGCAATCGGCATTTTGCAGGTTGGTATGAAGGACGCGTTGGGACTGGACTTTCAGTTATCTGCAGTCAATTACATGCCGGGCAATTTCGTGCATGCTGACATGACGCAGGAAGAATTCGAGTCATCAATGGCGGTTCGCGGTGAATCGTTTTCGCAAATCCTGAGTCGCGAAATGGCGAAGGCTGCACTGGAACAGCAGAAGCTGAACCCGATCGCCCAGAATCTGGATCTTGCTCTGTCGCTGTTATCGTCGGACCGCGTTTTCCGGGTACGTCGCATTGCCGCGATGCAGTTAACGAAAGCCAATGAGGGCACCGCATTCGCCGAGGCTGACGGAACTTCGACCATCATCACGGAACGAAATGCGAAAGCGTTCAGTGTGTTGCAGCAGCAACTTCAGATGGGCCGTAAAAAAATCGGTGTCTTCTACGGAGCCGGACATTTTCCGGATATGGAAGCGCGACTGAAAACGGACTTTGGATTGCAGCGGCAGGGCGAAAAATGGCTAACCGCCTGGGAGCTGACTGCCCCCAAAAAGAAGTAGGTTGCAACTCGCGTCCCTTTCCAGGGCTCAGTGATTAAGGTCTCGCAGAACTTACAGCGAATTACGCTGGCTTGTGGCCGCGGAGGACGCGTTTCGTCCTGCGTGAGCCGGTTC
>CALFOL010000869.1 GCA_937919915.1 uncultured Planctomycetaceae bacterium | reverse complement strand
CTCGAATACGGTCGAATACAACAATCGTATCATTCAACGAATACCCAACGATCGTCAGGAAGGCCGCGACCATCGGCAGGTTGATCCGGAAGTCATTCAGCAACAGCAGATCGCCGATTGACGTACCATTGACATAAGACGTCAGCGCCATCAACCCCATGACAATCAATACGTCATGGATCAAAGCAACCACAGCAGCCAGACCGAACGTAATGCGTTGGAATCGGAACCAAACGTAAGCCACAATCGCCAACAGACTGATCACAATTGCCATCACAGCGGCGATCTTCATTTCTCCGGCCACAGCACTCGCAAACGTATTGACTTCGTCAAACAGAGGCTCGGCCGCCAGTTTCGATTCCATTGCGATCACGGCGGCTTCAAAGTCTTCCGTCGATAGTTCCGGAGTCGCCCGAGCAATCACGCCTGTGTACTTCTGAACATCCTGCCCCGTCACTTCAGTGCCGGAACCCTTGATTCCTTCGATGCCGAAGAAGGCATCCGGACTGTCACCATACTTAGACTCACCACCCGTTTTGATCCCTGAAATCGCTGCGGACAGCATATCCTGAATGGTGCCGATCGCGACCTCTGCTGAAAACTTCAGCTCAGTCGCAGCGCCGCCGTCAAACCGAGCGTTCAGCAAGGCCTTGGCCGAGTCATCGTCCGCAGCAATGGCGTACCCAGCGATGTCACCGTGAGTCATCGCGACCTTCAACAGGTGCATTGACGGCTCAGCAATGAACGCGTCGTTGACTTTAGTTCGCACACGTTCTTCTGCCGACAGCAGCTCAGCCTTGTTTTCCTCTGTGTCGGACTCTGTCGTCCGTAACCGGAAGTGCCTGCCACCGGCCGTGGCGTCTTCACCTGCCAGTGTCAATCGTTCGACGGTGATGTTGTCGCCTGCGAACGCTTCTTTCAGCACGCCTTCGACGGCCGATGTTTCCGCGGTTTCCGTCAACTGAAACGTCACCATTGTGCCGCCAGTGAAGTCAATGTCGTAGTTGCTGTCGCCGCGTGAAAAGAAGGCCGCGAGTCCACAGACGATCAATACGATCGACAACATGGCACACAGCTTTTGCTTGCCAAGAAAATTCCAGTTCGTATCGCCAACCAGGCTCATCATGTTCAGCTTTTTGATCCAACCACGCTTTTCGGCGATATCAAAGATGACTCGGCCAACATACAGAGCGGTGAACATGCTCATGACGATCCCGATAAACAGCGAAACAGCAAAGCCTTTCACCTGGTCGGTACCGATCATGTACAGAATCACGGCCGTGATTAAAGTCGTCACGTTCGCGTCCACGATTGTGGTGAACGCTTTGCCAAACCCGTTTTGAATGGCCATCCGCAAACTGGATCCGCGATTCGTTTCTTCTCGCATGCGTTCGAAGATCAGCACATTCGCGTCGACCGCCATACCGATCGTCAGCACCAGACCTGCCAGGCCCGGTAGAGTAAACGTGGCTTTGACGCCAATCATGACGGTCAGAACCAGGACCAGATTCAACATCAGGCACACGATTGCCACGAGACCAGCGAACCGGTAGTAGACCAACATAAACAGGACAACCAGGCCACCAGCGACGAAGATTGCCTGCACGCCTTTTTGGCGAACGTCTTCACCCAGAGTCGGGTCGATTGTGGCTTCGCTAAGCGGCTTGCGGTTGATGGGCACTTCCAGAGCACCAGCGTTCAGAACGTCGGTTAGATCCTGGATTTCGTCATTCGTGAAGTCTCCGTCGATCTGTCCGCGTTCCGAGATCACGGCGTTGATCGAGGGAGCACTGTACAACTGACCGTTCAGTACGATCGCCAAATGCCGATTGTCACGACCGGGCTTTGGCTGATTGGCTGCTGTCAGTCGGCTAAAACGATTGGCTCCCTGAGCGTTGAACGAAAACGTGACCATCTGGCGTCCGGTTTCGGAGCTGATCGCTGAACCCGCTCGCTTCAGGTACTTACCCGACACCTGCATGTCTTCACGACCAACAGTGACAAGGTATTCTTCTGTCGTGTAGCGCTCGGTTCTGCCTTCTACAACACGGACCTTTTCGACCTGCCTTTTAACGGTGTTCGGCGTCGTCAAAAACTGCGGCTCTTTGTTGTCGCCCTTTTCGTAGGCTGGCAGCCACATTGCATAGACTTCTTTTTTATCGTCGGCCAGTGTGCGCACCAACTTAGAGGTCCCACTGCTAAGCGCTCGGGCATCACGGATCATCGTGGCGTCGTCGTACCGTTCATCCACCGTAATAAAGAAATCCAGGCTTCCAAGGTTCACGATCTGTCGCTTGATTTCACTGACTGTTTGCTGGTCCTTTCCGGGAACAATCACTTCCAGCCGATCGGCTCCAACCTGACGCACCGTGATTTCTGAGGTGCCCGATGGATTGATACGTTTGCCAATGGCACCAACCATCTTGTCCATGATTTCACTGGTGAGCTCTTTGCCTTCTTCAGGTTGCACCTGAAAGACCATGTTGGTTCCGCCGGCAAGGTCGATCCCCAGACGGATACCGTCGCCCAGACTCTGTCCGTTGGCCATCCGAACGATGAACGGCATCACGCCGATCGCCAGAGCAGCAAGGCAGACGCCGATGCGCAGGCCCCAGTCGGTCATCTTGATGGCTTTGGCGATCAGTGCACCCAGCACAAAGGCCAGTATCAGTCCACCGACGAAGATCGCAAAGATCCAGCCTCCGCCCAGCAATGCCGAATCGACAGTGACGGGCGGAAGGTCTCCCTTGGTAATTTCGTCCTGAACTGCGAGCGTTAAGGCTCCAGCGAGCATGTCAAACATCAATTGTTATTCCTGATCAATTCCAGCGGACCACGTCTTGTAGGCCGAGAAACAAAAAATGCGTTATTTGTCTGTAGACTCAGCTTCCGATTTCTCGTCGTAGAGTCCTTGAATACTGCTGCGCACGAATTTGATTCGCGTCGCGTCGTCTACTCTTAATGTTACCCGCAATCCATCTGGCGAAAAATCGACAATCGTGCCAATGATTCCGCCAACCGTCAGCACTTTGTCGTTCTTCTTAAGTGATTCGAGTTTCTTCTTGCGTTCCTTTTGTTCACGCTGCTGCGGCCGGATCATCATCAAGTAAAACATGATGCCGCCGAAAGCCAACATCACCACCAGTTGCAACGGGTTCCCCTGCGGAGCAGCCTCGCCCGTTCCGTCTGCGCCTGCTGGCTCTCCACCTTGCGCAAACATCAACAATTGAAAAACAGCTGTCTTCAGAAATGCCATACCAACAAAACCCAACGGAGTGAGGCATCAATCCGATCGGTCGCAGGACGGATCTTCTGACCAACGAACGACTTCCGGAAAAACGCGGTATACTAGGGCTGCGCATGCCAGCGAGCAAGCTGATCTGCCCGGAACTGTGCCACAGTACCGCTCTTTACCGCAATTCGGAGTTCCTGGACCAGCTTCTGGTAAAATGCCAGGTTGTGTAGAGACACCAAAATGCCACCCAACATCTCTTTTGCCACAAACAAATGCCGCAAATACGCTCGTGAGTACCGCGTGCAGGCCACACAATCGCATTCCGGATCCAGCGGCCGCTCATCTTTCCGGTGCACCGCATTCCTCAGGCGAACCGGACCGCTACTGGTAAATGCCATCGCATTGCGGCCGTTTCGGGTCGGCATGACACAGTCGAACAGGTCGATTCCCCGGCAAACAGCTTCCAGAATGTCCTGAGGACGGCCAACTCCCATTAAGTAACGCGGTTTCTCCGCAGGAAGTTGTGGCACCGTAAAATCCAGCGTCCGATACATGTCCAGCGGATCTTCCCCGACACTCAAGCCGCCCACGGCATACCCCGGAAAGTCGATCGGGATCAACGCCTCAGCAGACCGGGTCCGCATTTCTTCGCTGATTCCGCCCTGCACAATGCCGAACAATGCCTGGTCGTCGCGTTTCTGAGCGTCTCGACAACGTTTCGCCCACAGAGTCGTCCGGTCCACAGCCGTCAGAATCTTTTCCCGAACGTCATCCGCCGGGGGACATTCATCCAGACACATGATGCAATCGGCGCCCAGATCTTCCTGGATCTGAATCGCTTTTTCCGGCGAAAGTTCCAGCAGACTGCCATCGATATGAGACCGAAAGACAACCTTTTCGTCCGTCAGCTTTCGCATTCGTGCCAGACTGAAGACCTGAAATCCGCCGCTGTCGGTCAGAATCGGGCCGTCCCAGTCCATAAATCGATGCAGCCCGCCAAGGTCCCGCACGATCTCTGATCCCGGCCGCAGTGCCAGGTGGTAAGTGTTCGACAACACCATTTGTGCTCCGGTCGACCTCAACTGCTCAGGCAACAACCCCTTCACCGTTGCCAATGTCCCGACGGGCATGAAGGCGGGAGTATCCACGACGCCGTGCGGAGTCACCCAGCGACCTGTCCTGGCGGACGTGTCCGGATCGGTCGCATCAAGATGGAAGGAAAACTGAGTCATTCGAAGTTATGATGATTCACTGAAGCGATCGTTTGCCTACAGCGTATTACGCTGTAATGTGACTCAGCCCGCAGCGCTTCCACCGTTTAGCCGGTGGCCGGGCGGCACGTAGCTGCCATCGCCAGTTGCAGGAATTCACTAACGGCTTCCTGCGCCCAGAAACGCTGACCTCACGCCGACTGGCCGAGCTTCTTCAGCCAGTTGTAGTGCGAACGGATTGCCGATGACGTTGTCGGGTGAGCGTGATAGCTGACGCCAAATTCTGCTGACGTTTCTTCCACAATCTTCGAGATCGCGGGATAGTGTATGTGACAGATCTGCGGAAACAGGTGATGCTCGATCTGGAAATTCAGTCCACCAGTAAACCAGGTTGCCAGCCAGCTGTTTCGGGCGAAGTCAACAGTCGTCTCGACCTGATGCACGGCCCACGAATTCTCGATCTTCATCGAACCCGGCTCGGGTTCCGGAAAGGCGGCATGCTCTACAACATGGGCCAACTGGAACACGACGCTCATCAGCACGCCTTCGGCGAACGAGGCCACGAAAAAGAACAAGGCGACAGATTGCCAGGAATGTAGTGAAAGCGGCACAACAAAGGCCAGAGTAAAGAACAACAACTTGCCAGTCACCAATTTCGCCAGCTCCCAGCCGCGAGGACGAGGAACTCGGGTTTCGCCCACACGACCGCGAATCAACGCCATCGCGTCGTCACGAAACTGCCATTTGAATGTGATAAAACCATACAGAATCCAAAGATACAGATGCTGAAAACGATGATAGGCAAATCGTGGCTGATGTGGTGACAGTCGTCCCAAAACTCCCAGATCGATGTCTCCATCAACTCCGGTCACGTTTGTGTACGAATGATGGACGATGTTGTGCGTGCGTTTCCAGATAAAGGAACTTCCACCCAGGACGTCCAGCGTAAACGCCATGAAGTTATTGACGATCGGGCTCTTCGAATACGCTCCGTGACCACCGTCATGCTGGATATTGAACCCAACGGCAGCCATGGCGACGCCTAACGCAATTGCCAGCCCAAGGCAGACAGGCCATGTAAAGCCGCCAAACACAAGACCGACATAAGCCGAAGCCAGCCACGTCAGAATGACCGCGGTCTTCAGATACATCCGTGGATGATCCCTCTTCGACTGATTGGTCTCAGCAAAATAAACGTCGATTCGTGTGCGGAGGGCCTGCATGAAGCCATCTGCTTTCCCGAACTTCACCTGCTTGGATTCAGCTGCGTTTGAGCCGGGATCAATTGTTTGGGCGGCATTGGCCGGCTCCACGATCATCGTGGACATATGAAAGTCTTCCTGACGGAGGTCTGGGTATCAATAGTCGAAAACAAGGCGGTATCTCTCCACCATGCAAGTCGTCAAGTTACCAGAGTCCGCCAATCCTGCGCTGGGCTTGCGATTTGCTTTACAAATCGGTGACAAGTGTGACAAAACGTTGACAATCAGAGAGACAGGGAGGGACAGGGAGGTGGAAATGCCAGTATTTTCCGGGAGTCGGAGGCTTTACCACGAAACCCTGCGGCAGTTGCAGGATACTGGCCTCAGGCCTGCCTCAGACCTTAACTTTGCCATAATCAACTCATGACCATGCCTTTTCGCTGTAAACGGTTCACTGTGCACCAGGATCAATGCGCAATGAAAGTCGGCACCGACGCGATTCTGCTGGGAGCGTGGGCAGCGGCAGTGGAGCCAAAGCGAATTCTGGACATCGGCACTGGGTCGGGAATCATTGCCCTCATGTTGGCTCAGCGGTTTCCGGCGGCACATGTGACCGCGCTTGAAATCGATTCCGCGGCGTGCGACCAGGCCTGCGGCAACTTTGCGGCAGCACCGTTCTGCGATCGACTAACACTGACACGTTCTGCAGTGCAGGACTTTCGCCCCAACGCACAATACGACCTGATCGTCTGCAACCCGCCGTGGTTTCAGAACAGCTTGAAGCCGACCGATGCTGCAAGAACGATGGCTCGACACAACGACTCACTGAGCCTGGAGGAACTCGGCGCCGCAGCCCATTGGTTGCTGAGCCGGGGCGGAGCATTGAATGTGATCCTGCCAATCGAACAGGCGATGACCTTCACCGCCATCGCAACAGAGCATGAGCTGCACTGCCATCGCATATGTGCGGTACGTCCGACCCCAACTTTACCGCCGAAACGGCAACTGCTGGAGTTCTCAAACCGTCCTCCAGAACAAGACGTCTGCGATCAGGAAATTGTTATTGAGGTGACACGTCATCTGTACTCGGACGAGTACAGTCAGCTGGCGAAGGAATTCCTGCTGAAACTGTAAGTCCACAGGTGGAGCTATTGTTCAACCGGTTGCTCAGGTGTCTCTGCCTCACTCGCCGCCGCTGGTATCGGCTCCGTTGGCTCTGCCTCCGCCGCTGGTGTTGGCTCCGTTGGTGTCGGCTCCGCTGGTGTCGGCTCCGCTGGTGTCGGCTCCGCTGGTGTCGGCTCCGCTGGTGTCGGCTCCGCTTCCGCTGCCGGTTTTTCTGTGGTCGGCTCGGTAACGGTTGGTTGCTCAGTCGCTTCTGCTTCCACAGGTCTGGCTTCCGATGTCATGTCTTTTTCAGCCGTTTTTTCTTTCTCCACCGGCAGCGTTTCTTCTGTCTTCTCCGCCGGTTCGATCAGTTCCCTCTGCCGCAGATTCTGTCCAAGGTTCAGCCTCCACACGCCCGCCGCATCAGCCAGCAAAACGTGACGTCGGGCCACTTCAGTCACTTCAGCATCGATTTCTGCGGCCGTAATGTGGTCCCCGACCCGCAACTGCGGATTCTTGTTTGCGGCCAAATCACGGAAGAACGCCATCGGCTCACCATCCAGAGTGACCGAACCTGTAAAGCGAGTCAGGATCGCTGTGTCGTCGCGAACAGAAATCGCCAGGTTGCCCGAATCTGATTTTTCCGGATCGCCACCATCTGAGACCTTCACAGTGACCGAGTACTCTCCGGGACTAAACGTCTTCGGCGGAATCCACTTCAGCGTCGATCCATCGATTGTCAATCCTTCCGGAATCTCGCCGTCCAAAGAAAACTTCAGGCCATCAGCCGGCCCGTCGTCCTCTGCGGAAACTCCCAGACTGAACTCCCGCCCCAACACCACAACGGCACTTTCCGGCACCGTAATTTTCGGGGCGTCATTCGGCAGCTTAATCGTCACGGAAAACTTCTTTTCCAGCTTTAGATCCGGGTTGTTCTTTTGCGTCACCACAATCGTGGCAGGGTACGCTTTGGCTTCCGCATCGTTCGCTGGTGTCCAGCTGTACTTGCCTGTGGCCGCATCAATCGTCATGCCTTCCGACGCATCCAGCAGCGCGAACGTGATCTCGCCAACGTCCGCATCCACATCCTCGGCCTTCGCCGTCATTTCAACCGACTCACCCGGAGCGATCGTTTTGTCAGTGATCGCTGCCAGGCGAGGATTCAGCTTTCGCGGTTCGACGGGTTTGGTGAATGGAGACGAATTGACGAACGCAGCGTAATCATCATAAGAGGCGTCCTTACGTCCGAATGCCACGGGGAACAACTGAACATAGGCTTCCGCCGGATGAGCGACGGCGGCGGTGCCCAGGTGCTCACGCTCAATCGTCAGCTTGTTGCCTTCAATCGCTGTCACAGACACCATCTCGCGGCCAACTTGTGCCAGGAACGGCGTTTTCTTTGGGAAGCCTTTTGCGTCCGCAACCGTAATTTCTTTCGAATCAACCGCAATCGCTTCCGGTAGTTTCGTCAACGGAAACACGTCGTCATGGTCCGGAGTTCCCAGCACACTCATGCCCTGAGCGGTCAGTGTAACTTCCATTATCGCGTCTTTAGTGGCACCGGTGCTGTCGATTTCCAGCGACGTGATGCGGTGCATCAGATCAGCCTGTTCGAACAGATACAGGAACCGACTGAGTCCCTCCAGTTTCACTTCCCCTTCGACAATCACGTCTACTGTAACTGATCGGTTCCGAGGTGCTTCGTGATTTCCAGGAGAGACCGACAGTGAGCTCGGGTTGAATTTGCATTGCTCAGCCAGATTGGTAATCCACCGCTGATAAACGCCCTGGGCAACAGCGACCTGTGGCGGCAAACTGACGTCCCGTCCACGACTGATACGTTCCTGCGCCTGCAGCAGCGCGAACTCTTTGGCATCGGCTTTGTCGAATTCCGCTTGTGCGTTCTTGACTTTTTTCTCCGCGTCGTTGATGGGATTCATGATCGCAGGTTTCAAAAACATGAAACCCAGAATACCCGCCAATGCGACTCCGAGAATTTTTGTGCGTGTGTTGTCGTCCATTGTTATCTACTTGTCGTCCAATTTAACTGTGGCGTCTGTTGGTCGTTCCACTGGGATCTACTCTTAAGCCGCAGCGGAATTACGCCTTCGGTTTTTCTTTGCTTTTGGTCGCGGGGATGCTCATCTCCAGTCGCAGTTCCGTCGGGTAATTCGGGTCCCGCAAACTCGTTTTGATTTCTTTGGGAGTGACTTCGTAACCGGCATCGGCCAAAACATAACGCAGATCCTCGACGTCTCGCCGGCTCTTCGCAACTCCTTCCGCCTCGATCAGCACCAGGAAGTTGCCAGTGCGAAGACTGAACTGAAACTTCTTGATCAACACACGATCCGTCCCACCGATCAGTCCCTGAATTTTCTGCATCTCGTCCAGCCAGCTAAAGTCGCGATCCTTCCATTCCGTCAGCGATACGTCGAGCTTCAGCTCTTGCTCGGCCATCTTGTATTTTTGATTCAGGTCTGACGTTTGCGACTTCAATGCCGCAATTTTACGTGTTCGGGAACTGACCTCAGATTTGCTCCAGGCCCAGCCACCGATCAGGATCGTTCCGATGCTGGCCGCAATCAGGATTTTGATCAGCTTCGAATAGTCCTTCTTCTCAGCGGCTTTTCGCGGATTGATCAAATCGACCGAATCAACGGACGTTATCTGGTAGTTAGCGATGACACCAACCACGGCCAGCATGTCGGATGGGGCCAGACCGTCCGGCAGCACTAACGACTCCGATGGCGACCGCCCATGCATCAGACTGCTGGGATCAACGCGAACAACTTTCGCATCGTTCAGTCGTTTGGAAATCGTATCCGGGACGGCAGCGGTGATTTCCAGACTACCGATCAGCGTTAAGCGACTGACGTTGTAACTGCCCATGTCTTCTGCGGCTGACATGCGAGCTCGCGAGATTTCCGAACGGACAGCCTGTTCAATTCCTTCAGGCGAGGTCCATGATGCACCGCTGTGTGAAAACGCGACGCTGGTACCCGTCATAAAGATCATTTCGATCGAATCAGTCCCCAATGCAACGATCGCTTCAACTGAGCCGGTCGAGGCAGAATTCTGCAGCAATCCGCAGTGCACGGCGGACGCAGCGATTCCAAACGAGCTGACTCGCACACCCGCAAGTTCCAGACGACAGACCGCCAGGGCTTCTCTAACGTCGCTGACGTATTTCTTAGGCACCGTCACCAACAAGACCTCGCGCGTTTCTTCATTCGGGGCAACAGGTAATGGCACGAAGTCGAGACACACGGATTCGACCGGCACCGTCAGCCGCGTGGCCGCCTGCAGCGTCACCATCGAAGGAATCTCACTGTCTGCGATGTTGGGTAGCTGAACGCGATTGAATGTCACCAGTTCGCGCGGGAACACCACAATCGCTTCCGTGGCCGTGCTGTCTGTCGAGTTCAGCGCTTTCGACAACGCTTCGCCGATTTCGCGAGGAAGCAAACGACCTTCTTCGCGACTGACTGTCACGGCGGCTCTGACACCAACTGACTTCGAGCCTGCAGAACCAATGGCCGCAATCAGCCGATCGCGATTCCATTCGATGACAAGAGTATCCGACATTTTCGATCTTCTTCCGACTAAAGAAAACGAGCCTCTGCCGTATTCGGAGAGGGGCGTGTTTTGTCTACTTTGGCGCAGTGTCCTTGACCGTACCTCAATAACTCAACACCGCAACGACCATGGTGGTGCCGAAATTACCTAAATGCAATATTCAGCTTAGACTTGTGGCGATTCCGGCGACGGCCTGCAACGATTATCGGGACCAGCATTCCGAATGCGCATTATCGCAATCATACGTTCTGAGTGGCACAGCAGAGGACACTTCCTGTAAACGCCCCGCAAACCGGCCGAAAACTGCCCGAACTATTCGACATTTGTTCCGCCTTCAGCACCGTTTTCCGGGGCGACAGGCGGTATTGTGGACTGTTGCTGTGTCTCTGTGGGTAGCGGAGCCACGGACCGCCGTTCACTGCATCCAACGCAGGAAATCAACGAAAACAAGGCGAGCGCGAGCAAGGGAGAGGTCTTAAGCATTCTTCTGCTCCATGGATAGTTGCAGTAATTCCAAAGTCTGTCGACTTCGTCAACACAAAGCAAACTGAGACGTAAGTCGTTTTTGTAATTGAAGTTACATATCACGGCAGGCTGCACGCTGAAGCAGCAGGGGCGGCCGAATGTTAAAGTCTAACGATTTCAACGATTTTAACTAAGAATCTGATTATGCGGAGTCGATAACGATGATGTCTGCTCGGGCTAGTCCAGGCAGTCGATGATCTTTGACAACTTAATCTGAAAACATGATCCGGTGCGATTACACATTCCAGTGATCGTTTACTGCGTCACGCAATCTTCGTCTGCTGACAAGAGTCTTGACAGTAAGTCTGTTGCAACCATACACTTGAGTCATTCGGTGAGACCCATAGAAGACAATAGATGCCCTTTCTCGGAGACTTTGGTCGTGACCAAGAAAGAGATTGTGAAAGCAATTTCGGAAGAGCTGGGACTGACTCAGCTGAAGACGAAAGAAATCGTACAAAAGACGTTCGACGCCATCGTGGAAACGCTGGTAACGGATCGCAGAATTGAACTGCGAAATTTCGGGGTATTCGAAGTCAAGCAACGTGCTGCTCGGAAAGCCCGGAATCCGCGAACCGGCGGTCAGGTCGAAGTCCCTGCCAAGTTTGTAGTTACGTTCAAACCGGGTAAGGAAATGGAAGAACGCGTGCTGCAGTTGGAAGAAGCAGAACTGGTTCGCGCCGCTGCCGAAGCCGCTGCAAAAGCCGCAAGGTCCGCGGCTCCCGGTTTCCCAAACAACAATGGCTCAAGCGCTTACTCTGGTGAAACGATTTATCGTCCGCCGGCAGGGCCAGCCCCACACAGTCACGGCGGCTAAACAACAGCGTCGTCGTCGAGTGCTCCGCATCAGATCATGTTTTCAGGTTGAGTTGCCAGAGATCGAAGTCCGTTCAGACATTGTCTTTGCGGCGAAAAGCAACATTGAAACTGATTTCAATCAGAAGCGGCTTTGATTCGGCAGGATCCCTGTTCAGGGGATCTGAATGACAGCCGGGTCCAGGGAAGGACAGGACGATGACACTGCGAAAACGCTTTCTAACTGGTCTACTGTTGACCTGCACATGTTTGAACGTGGGTTGTGCGTTGCCGATTTGGCATCCCTCACCCGACGTTCGTGCCAAGCAGTTGATCTATTCATCGGAAAGTATGCGACATATCCCGGAAATCTGGGAACGCATCTGGGGCCTCGAACTGCCTGACCTGGCAACACCTTACCGAGTCCACGGTGGCGTGATCTAAGCACTCTGCCCAGGCAGATTGCGGCGCGCTGCGCCGACCAAATATCCACAACGGACCGCTGTGCGCGCTTTGCACAGCGGTCTGTGGTTGTTTATAGACGTCAGGTTGTTGCTGGTGTAGCAACGCAACGCTATAAACCGAACACTTCCAATCGTTGCCGTTCGGGATTTCAAACCGCATTGCCAGGGGCCATTCGTGACGGCCGCTGAAACAGCAACACAGCATCACGGATCGAAACCAGACAACATGATCGAGGTACAGCTGCCGGACGGCAATATTGTTCAATTAGACGACAACGCAACAGCTCTGGATGTCGCCAAAGGCATCAGCGAAGGGCTGGCCCGAGCCACCGCGGCGGCGGTCATCGACGGCACCACCGTCGATGCCATGCGGCCCCTGGCGGAACTCACGGAACTCCGTCCGGTCCCCCTGAAACTGCTGACCACACGCGATCCGGAAGCGGCAGCAGTCATGCGCCACAGTTGTGCTCACATCATGGCCCGCGCGATCATGCGGTTGTACGAAGGTGTTGGCCTGGCGTTCGGCCCCGTCAAGGGAGTCACCTTCTACTACGACTTCGATCTGGCGACTCCGATCAGCGAGGATGACTTCCCGAGGATCGAAGCAGAGATGAAGAAGATCGTGAAAGAAGGCGAACCATTCGAACGCTTCACGATGGGCCGCGACGAATCGATCGAATTCTGCAACGATCTGAAGCAGGAACTGAAGGTCGAACACATTCGAACCGGCCTGGCTGATCATGATTCGCTGAGCTTCTATCGACAGGGCGAATTCGTCGATCTCTGCCGTGGACCACACATTCCTCATGCCGGCATGGCCAAGGCATTCAAGGTGCTCAGTGTTGCCGGGGCTCACTGGAAAGGCGACGTTTCCAATCGTCCACTGCAACGCGTTTACGGGACCGCATTCTTTGACAGGAAAGAACTGACGGCCTATCTGGAACAGATCGAAGAAGCGAAAAAACGCGATCACCGAGTGCTCGGAAGTCGATTGAATCTGTTCGCGATCAATCCGGAAGTCGGTCAGGGATTACCGTTGTGGCTGCCCAAAGGCGCCACCATTCGCGCGACACTGGAAGATTTCATCAAAGGCGAATTGACGCGCCGTGGTTACACTCCAGTGTATTCTCCACACATTGGTCGCGTTGAACTTTACGAAACCAGCGGGCACTTTCCCTACTACCGCGATTCTCAGTTTGCGCCGTTGTTTGGTCATTCGGCCGGACAGCTCATCGACTATTGGGTGCGCTGCCTGGATCCGAAGGAAACAGACCTGCAGCCTCCGAGTGCGGCTGAGGAAAAGACGTTGCTTGATGCCGCCATGGTGCTGGGCTTCAACGGGAAAGACTTCCCACTGGATTGCCCGAACGAAGAGAAGTACGAAATTCTTCGCAAGTGGGAAAAGCAGCAGGAACGCTATCTGCTGAAGCCGATGAACTGCCCACATCACGCTCAGATGTATAAAGCCATTCCGCGCAGTTATCGAGATCTGCCGGTGAGGCTGGCCGAATTTGGGACGGTGTATCGCCATGAGCAGTCTGGTGAGCTCAATGGTCTGTTGCGTGTCCGCGGACTAACCCAGGACGACGCGCATTTATTCTGCACACCAGAACAGGTCGAACAGGAATTCAAGGACACGCTGGGACTGGTTAAGTACGTGCTGGATGCTGTCGGCCTGGCCGATTACCGCGTGCAATTGTCCACAAAGGATCCGAACTCCGACAAATATGTTGGCAGCCCGGAATTGTGGGAGAACGCTCAGGCTGTCCTGCGCAAAGTGCTGACAGAACAGGGCCTGGACTTTGTGGAAGCACCAGGAGAAGCGGCATTCTATGGCCCGAAGGCTGACTTCATGGTTAAGGACTGCCTTGGTCGCGAATGGCAGCTGGGAACAGTTCAGCTGGACTACAACCTGCCGGAACGCTTTGAACTCGAATACACCGGCAGCGACAACAAACCGCATCGTCCAGTCATGATTCACCGCGCTCCATTCGGTTCGATGGAACGTTTCGTGGGCGTGTTGATCGAACACTTTGCGGGTGCCTTTCCCCTGTGGCTGGCTCCGGAACAGATCCGCGTGTTGCCACTGAGCGAAAAATCGGACGACTACGCCAAAGATGTCGCCATCAAACTGCAGCACGCAGGTTTTCGAGTCACGACGGATTTGCAGAGTGCGAAGTTGCAGGCCAAGATTCGTGATGCCCAAATGGACCTGATTCCGTACATGCTGGTTGTGGGTCCGAAAGAAGCCGAGCAGAACGCTGTCGCTGTGCGTTGTCGCATTGATGGCGACCTCGGCGTGATGTCTTACGATGATGCGTTGCAAAAGCTGACCGACGAACGCAACAACCGCGTGATCCGACAGGTCGCCAGGCCGACACCGGTCGTCGCAGAAAACGCCGGGGCCGCCGAAAACGAGTATTAGTTGGACAGCGCCACGTTTGGCTGTTTGGCAATGTCTTTCTTAACCCGAAGCGTTAGTCAGGATACTTTCATAAGCGGCCAAAGTTCGGATGGCCTGCTGGCGCTGCCATGCGGGCACCTGACTGGCCA
>CALFOL010000868.1 GCA_937919915.1 uncultured Planctomycetaceae bacterium | reverse complement strand
CGTCACTGGGACAGTGACGACTACAATGAACCACAACAACCCGACATGACAGACCGGCCGACATCCCGACGAGACTTCTTCGCTCGCACCAGCGACGGGTTGCTGGGCGCTGCGCTGACTCAGTTGCTGTGCCAGGACTTCTTCGGTGGCACATCCGCTCTCGCCGCGGACGCTCACGATTCTGCGAACGACGCCCCGCTGACGCTGAAACCGCGCAAAGGCCATCATCCTGCCACAGCGAATTCCGTCATTCAGTTATTCATGAACGGCGGCCCCAGCCAGATGGATCTGTTCGATCCCAAGCCCGTCCTGAATCGCATGGACGGCAAACCGTTCCCCGGCAACGTCGAAGAGATTGGCAACTCCAACGCCGCCGACATCGGCGTCATGATGGGCGGGCAATACAACATCAAACAGCACGGCGAATCAGGCATGTGGATGGCAGACATCCTGCCCGAAACGTCGAAGATGGTCGATGACATCTGCCTGATCAATTCCATGTGGACCGATCACCCCAACCACGACAACGCGCTGTACAAGATTCACAGCGGCCGGCTGTTCATGGGTTACCCAACACTCGGAGCGTGGACGACCTACGGCCTGGGAACGGAAAACCAGAATCTGCCAGCCTACGTGGTGCTGAACGATCCGCTCGGCCCACCGAAAAACGGCACACGCAACTGGACGGCGGGATTTTTGCCGCCGCTGTTTCAGGGCACACGTTTTCGCCCCACCGGTTCGCCGATTCTGAATCTGAAACCGCAATACGAACAGCCGTCAGCTGTCACAGAAACAGCTCGCAACCTGCTGAATCAGCTCGACGAAATCCATCGCCGCGAACGACCCTACTCCCCGCAGCTGGACGCGCGGATCGAATCGTACAGCCTCGCTGCACGCATGCAGCTGACGGCGGGTGAAGCACTCGATCTCAACCAGGAGAAACGAGACACGCAGGCGATGTACGGCGTCGGCGAAAAATGGACGGACTCCTTCGGCCGCCGCTGCCTGCTGGCCCGGCGATTGGTCGAACGCGGCGTGCGATTCGTGCAGATTTTCCTGGAAGAACAACCCTGGGACAGCCACGCTGACCTCAATGCCAACCATCGCGGAGCCTGTCAGCGGACGGACAAACCTGTGGCCGGGCTGTTGCGAGACCTCAAGCAACGCGGGCTGCTGGATTCGACGCTGGTCGTCTGGGGCGGCGAATTCGGTCGCACCCCAACCACGCAAAAATCGGCCGATGGTTTTTCCGGTCGCGACCACAACATGCAGGCATTCACATCATGGATGGCAGGCGGCGGAATCAAAGGCGGCACAACATTTGGCACAACAGATGACTTCGGCCATGCGGTCGTCGACAACCCCGTCAGTATTCACGACTTCCACGCCACAATTCTGCACCTGCTGGGCCTGCATCATCAGAAACTGTTTTTCAATCGCAGCGGTCTGGAAGAACGACTGACTGGATTCGAACCGCCACGCGTCGTAACAGAGATTTTGACGTAGGCAGAAGGCAGAAGTCTGTATCCACGTAACGCAAGCGACTCGCTTGTGCCCTCCGACAATCTTTCAGACCCGAATAGACAGGACGCCGTCGACTGTCTAATAGACGCTTATTGGCAACCGAAGGAGCAAGCGAGTCGCTTGCTCTACGAAGCGTGACCTACTCAGAAGGCAGACGCCATGATGAATCGCCGCGATCTCCTGAATCTCGCTGTCGCAGCTGGCACAGCGTCCGCAGTTCTCCCAACGATCGCCCGTGCGGCAGACGAATCCTCAACGGCAACACGGCAGATCATTGACACCAACGTCAATCTGTTTCAATGGCCATTCCGTCGCCTGCCGCTGGACGACATCGACGCACTGGTCAACAAACTCCGCAGCCTCGGCGTCACGTCAGCATGGGCTGGCAGCTTCGAGGGACTGCTGCAGCGTGACGTCGCGGCAGTCAACGCCCGCCTTGCAAATGCCTGCAGAAACCGGACTGAACTCACGCCGATTGGATCAGTCAATCCAACACTGCCAGGCTGGGAAAACGACCTGCAGCAATGCTCGACAATGCACAACATGCCCGGCATGAGGCTGCACCCAAACTATCACGGCTACACACTAAACGATCCGCGTTTCCCCCGCCTGCTGGAGCTCGCCGTAAAGGCCGGTTTATTCGTTCAGATCGCGGTGTCGATGGAAGATACGCGAACGCAGAATTCGATCATGCAGGTCGCAGACGTCGACCTTTCTCCGCTGCCAGCCGTCCTGGAAAACGTCCCGGAAGCAAAGATCCAGCTACTCAATCACAAACTGCGATCACCGCTGCTCCAGCAACCTGGCAAGTGCGCTGGAGTCTTCTTCGACACCGCTCGCGTCGATGGAACTGATGGCATCCCGCAGCTGATCGCAAGACTGCCAACAGGTCGAGTTCTCTTCGGAAGCCACGCTCCGTTTCTGATTCCCGAAGCCGCTCTCATCCGCGTCCACGAATCCGACATCTTAGACGAAGCTGGGCTGCGATCCGTGTTGTCGGAAAACGCGAAGCAGGCTTTCAGAAAGGCGTCAGCATGAACAACCACCTAACACAACTCGGCCTGCCATCTGCAGAAACACTGAAAAGCTATCGCATCTGGGATTCGTACTTCACGCCGGCGTATGCCCATCCCGGCGCTGATGGCAGCAGCAAGGTGATCGCTGACGTTGAACGATCACTGGCTGCAATCACGAAAGGACACTTCGAAAAGCTGTGCTGGTTTCCTCACGTCGGCGTCGGCACAACAACCGACAATGACTTTGAACAGCTGGTGCAGAAACAACCGAACGTCATCCTGAAGCCGTTCGAACGCTGGCCGAATCTGCTGTTGGGCATGATTCAATTGAACGCCAACAACGTCGCCGCATCACTGGATGCCATTAACCGCTGGTTGCTGGACGGTCCAATGCTCGGCGTCTACTTTCCGGGCGGAGGCGCCGGTGCGATGACATGCACACACCGCAACTTTGATCCGCTAATCGAACGCATCGCGGATCTCAACGGCGTGATCATGCAACACACGTGGTTCAAAACCGGCGGCAAAACAGGACCGGGAGAATCCACCCCCGCAGAACTCGCGGAACTGGCCGCTCGGTTCCCACAGCAAAAGTTCCTCTGTGCACATGCAGGCGGCGAATGGGAACAGGGAATTCGCGCCGTCCAGAACGCACCCAACGTGCTGATCGAAACATCCGGCTTCGACGCCACCGCCGGCTTCATCGAAATGGGCGTCCGAGAACTCGGCGCAGAACGCATCGTCTTCGGCAGCCACTTACCCTCACGATCGCTGGGCACTGAACTCGGGAAAATCATTGGTGCGAAAATCACCGACCAGCAAAAGAAACGGATTCTCGGCGAAAACTATCGGCAGCTGCTGAATCCAATTCTCCGCGACAGGTAGCAGCCGGCATCGACCGCCCCCCGCCATTGCGGCGAGTCTTCACAGTGCCGTTGCGATACGAATCCAGTGTAACGCACAGGCCCTGCAAGCCCCCGAGGCAGGCTCGGACTGCGAAAAAACCGCCTGCCAGACGCAATTCTCCCCAAAACCCCGCTTGCTCTCCCGCACCTTAGTGTTATATTCACAATAACCAGAAGCGATAAGGAGAACTGATGAACAAAACACAGCCACTGTATGCCCACTCTCTGGCTCTACTGACCGACTTGTACCAATTGACGATGGCGTATGGTTATTGGAAGTCCGGCACCGCCAACAAAAATGCAGTGTTTCATCTGTTCTATCGCAAGAACCCCTTCGAAGGCGGCTATGCGATCGCGGCGGGCTTGCAGGCGGCTGTTGAAGTCCTTGACGATTTCCATTTCTCAGACGACGACGTTGACTACCTTGGCACTCTGAACGGCAACAACGGGAAACCTCTTTTCGAAGCCGAATTCCTGGGCGAACTTCGCAGCATGAAGTTCACCTGTGACATTGATGCCGTGCCCGAAGGCACGATCGTGTTTCCGCATGAACCGTTAGTCCGAGTTCGCGGCCCGATTGTGCAGTGCCAGATTCTGGAAACGTTTCTACTGAATGTGATCAACTTCCAAACGCTGATTGCCACCCGCGCTGCTCGCATTTGTGATGCCGCCGGCGACGATCCGGTGCTGGAATTCGGTCTACGAAGAGCCCAGGGAATTAACGGCGGATTGTCTGCCAGTCGAGCGGCCTACATCGGCGGTTGTGCGGCGACATCAAACGTGCTGGCAGGCAGACTGTACGACATTCCGGTCAAGGGAACTCATGCTCACAGCTGGGTGATGTCATTCGACGACGAACTGACGGCGTTCGAAGCATACGCCGATGCAATGCCGAATAACTGTGTCTTCCTGGTCGACACCTACGACACAATCGAAGGCGTGAAGAAAGCAATTCAGGTAGGAAACACGCTGCGGGAACGCGGATTCGAGATGGTCGGCATTCGACTGGATTCCGGAGACCTCGCGTGGCTCAGTCGGCAGGCGCGGCAGCTGCTGGACGAAGCCGGGTTTCCGAACGCAGCTGTCGTCGCCAGCAATGACCTCGACGAAAAACTGATCAAGGATTTGAAGCAACAGGGAGCACAGATAAACGTCTGGGGGGTCGGTACGAAACTGGCAACGGCCTTCGATCAGCCTGCTCTCGGCGGCGTTTACAAGCTGGCGGCGGTCAAAGAACCGGGCGGTCAGTGGGAGCCTCGCATTAAGTTGTCTGAGCAATCGATCAAGACATCAAACCCCGGCACGTTGCAGGTTCGACGTTTCCAGCATCAGGGCCTGTTCACCGCCGATGTAATCTATGACGAAGAGATCGGGATCACAGACGCAAACAGAATGGTCGACCCGATGGACGCGACTCGGCAGATGTCACTGCCACAGGAAACCGCACAGGAAGATCTGTTGATTCCGGTCTTTCGAGCAGGCGAGCGTGTCTACGAACTGCCTGAAATTCATGCGATTCGCGAACGAACGCGAACACAGCTGGCCGCATGTCACCCGGGAATTCGTCGTTTCACGAACCCGCATCGGTATCCTGTCGGCCTGGAACATGAACTGTATGAATTGAAAACGCGGCTGATCCAAAAAGCCAGAGGCAAGTAAACAGGCAAGCCGGGACGAGAGTCCTCGCTTTCTGCGACTGAGCCCGGTTTCGTTTAGAAGCCCGGCCTTTCGAACGCGGGGAGACGCTGTCTGAGATGGCCCTCTCGAATCTGAGTGAGGCCACAACGACGTTGGGAAAAGCCGACCTTCTAATTACCCAAAACTCCGCGAACCCATCTCCACTTAGTGTGTCCCACACACCATAGAAAGTGTATACAGAACAACATCATGCCGCACACTTACAAATACGCAAGGCCCGCACTCACAGTTGACTGCGTCGTCTTCGGCCTGGACAAAGACGACCTGAAGGTTCTGCTGATTCAGCGAGACCTTGAACCATTCGCCGGGCGATGGGCGTTGCCGGGAGGCTTCGTGAACGTTGGCGAAGCGGTCAACGTAGCCGCACGACGTGAATTGGAAGAAGAAACGGGCGTCGGGCGCGTCTTCCTGGAACAGCTGTACACGTTCGGGGCTCCTGATCGGGATCCTCGCGAACACGTTGTGTCTGTGGCGTACTACGCGTTGGTCAAACTGTCTGACCATCGCGTTCAGGCAGCCACGGATGCGCGGCACGCGGCGTGGTTTTCCATGGACGACATCCCGAAACTGGCGTTCGATCACCCGAAGATCCTGAAAACCGCTCATGAACGACTGCGATCCAAAGTTCGGTATCAGCCGATTGGTTTCGAACTGTTGCCACCCAGATTTCCACTGCGAGCACTGCAACATTTGTATGAAGTGATCCTGAAACGAGAACTCGACAAGCGGAACTTCCGCAAAAAGATCCTCAGCATGGGAGTGCTTGAAGAACTGGACGAAATCGAAACCGACGTCGCTCACCGAGCCGCTCGTTTGTATCGATTTGAAAAACGCAAATACAACCGATTAGTGAAAGAGGGTTTCAACTTCGAAATCTGACAACACGTCGGTCAGGCGGCTGTTTGCCGAATGCCTGCAGCCTGACCGGATTTCTGGGGAAATGAATTCGAACGAGTACGATTCTCAGTACTTGACCACACAGCAACAAAGCAAACTCTCAACGCATAGGCCATCGCATGAACGCATTGATTCTCATCGACATCCAGAACGACTTCCTACCCGGCGGCGCATTAGAGGTACCGGATGGAGACCACGTGATTTCAGTGGCCAACAGCCTGCTGGATCGCTTCGAAACAGTCATCGCGACGCAGGACTGGCATC
Source organism: uncultured Planctomycetaceae bacterium (assembly GCA_937919915.1). Classification (GTDB taxonomy): domain Bacteria; phylum Planctomycetota; class Planctomycetia; order Planctomycetales; family Planctomycetaceae; genus Fuerstiella. The sequence continues at coordinate 8,326 of CALFOL010000868.1, read as the reverse complement.
CGTCGGGGCATGGCAGCTTTGCGAGTGAGCATCCTGATCGCCACGTCGGTGATGTCATCGATCTGCATGGGGTCGGTCAGGTGCTGTGGCCGGATCACTGCGTGCAGAACACACCAGGAGCCGACTTCGCAACGGATCTCAACATGCACAGTTCGATCCAAATTTTCCGCAAAGGCACAGACTCAACGATCGACAGTTACAGCGGGTTTTTCGACAACGATCATCGTACAGCAACCGGTCTTGGAGACGCTCTTCAGGCAGCTGGTGTCGATCACGTTTTCGTGATGGGGCTGGCCACGGACTATTGCGTGAAGTTCACAGCACTGGATGCTCGCAGACTCGGGTTGGCAGTAACACTTATTGAAGACGGTTGCCGCGGCGTCAATCTACAGCCCGGCGATGTCGATCGAGCGATCGAAGAAATGAGGGCCGCCGGAGTGTCGGTCGTCAGCAGCAAATCAGTTACCAAATAAGCAAGAAAATGAATCCTCAACAGACAAAGAAGATCAGCAGGTTCCTGAGCCTCGTGCTTCGTCATCAACCGCACAAAATTGGCATCGTACTCGACGACGCCGGATGGACGTCAGTGAGCGCGCTGCTCACACAACTCAAAAATGCTGGCCACGCAGTTTCGCTGGAAGTCCTGGAAACCGTTGTCGCCGAAAATGACAAACAACGATTTCAGTTCAGCGAAGACCGAACGCTTATTCGTGCGAAGCAGAAACGACATCCCGTCCATCTGCACGTCGATCAGAATTTGGCGGCGAGCGTCGGGCAGCGACGCGGTCAGGCAGTCGTACTGACGATCGATACCAAACGAATGGAAGCAGACGGGTACGAATTCTTCGTATCACCAAACAGCGTCTGGTTAACAGACCACGTTCCGCCGGAATACATTACGTTTCCGCACACAGCCGGATCGCCAGCACCGGCTGGTTTGGACGCGGCACCGTAGCTTTTGCGCCAGATCCGGCTGCTCAGAAACGTCCAACAGCAGATGTCCCTCCCTTTCTGACAGCGCCGATGGCTACTTGTTTCAAAGGGGCAGACTACGATACCATGGTGGCCTTGCCCAAACATGTCCCGCCACACTTTCGCCATTGGTGATCACAGTGAAACACGCTATTGCCTGCCCTCTGCTGCTCGTCCTGCTGCAATCATCAGCGGTTGCCGACGACGTTCGCTTCAACCGCGATGTCCGGCCAATTTTGTCGACGACGTGCAACAAGTGCCACGGCCCCGACGACACTCACCGCGAAGCCGAACTGCGTCTCGACAACGAGGCAGGAATTCGCCATGCGTTCGATGGCGGACTGGACAACAGCAAAGCCTGGGCGAGGATCGTATCGAAGGATCCGGAAGTCGTGATGCCTCCACCTGATTCACATGTGGAACTAAAACCCAAAGACATCGCGATCATCAAAGCGTGGATCGAAGCCGGCGCGAACTACGAAGGACACTGGTCGTTTATCGCTCCCATAAGGCCGGAGCCGCCAACCGATCACGCTGAGCCCGCGCTGCAGAAATGGGTTCGCAACCCAGTCGACGCATTCATCCTGCGTCGACTGGCAGCCGAAGGACTTAAACCGAACGGCGACGCTGACAGAGAACGCCTGCTTCGCCGAGTCACGCTCGACCTGACCGGACTTCCGCCAACCATCGCCGACATCGACGCATTCCTCGCGGACGCATCCGTCACCGCGTACGAAAAAGTTGTTGATCGCCTGCTGGCTTCACCGCACTTTGGCGAACGCATGGCAGTCGTATGGATGGATGCCGCACGCTACGGCGACACCAGCGTCTTTCATGCCGATGGCCCGCGCGACATGTGGCCGTGGCGAGACTGGGTAATCAGTGCTTACAACAGCAACAAGCCGTTCGATCAGTTTACGCTGGAACAGCTGGCCGGTGACCTGCTGCCTGATTCGACAGTCGACCAACGTGTGGCGACGGGATTTCTGCGAAACAACGCCACCACCGATGAAGGTGGGTTGATCGAAGAAGAATACCGCGTGGAATATGCGGTCGATCGAGTAAAAACAACATCGATGGTGTGGATGGGGCTCAGCATGGAATGTGCTCAGTGCCACAATCACAAGTACGATCCGATCACACAGGAGGAATACTACAAATTCTTTGCCTACTTCAATCAGGCAGCCGACCCCGGCAATCAAACTCGCAACGGCAATCAGGCACCCGTCGTCGACATCCATGACAACATCAAAATTGCACAGGCGGATAAACTTCAGAAGCAGCTTGATGCATTGAAACCACAGATCGAAGCCAGATCACAGGCGGCGGACGCAGACTTTCAGAAATGGCTGACAGCCGCTGCGGCCAATGCCGACCAGCAATCCGTCATTCCCACCGACATGGTGGTTCACGTGCCCCTGGATGAAGGCAAAGGCCGCAATGTCGCGGACCTCGCAAACAAAGACCGCAAGGGCAAACTCAACGGTCCCGCCAAATGGGGCGACGGAAAATTCGGCAAAGCGTTCGACTGCGATTCCGCGAACTTCGTTGATCTCGGCGACGCTGGCGACTTCGACGGCAGCCACGGCTTCTCGTACGGAGCGTGGATCAAACCGAAAGGCGCTGGCAGCGGTGCTCCGATCGCCCGCATGAACAACGCGAATAATTTTCGCGGCTACGATCTGCATCTTTCCGGTGGCCTCGTTGCGCCACACATCATCAGCAACTGGCCAGCTGATGCGATCAAAGTGAACAGCAAACAGAAGCTCAAACCAGACACCTGGCAACACGTCTTCGTCACTTACGACGGCTCGAAGAAGGCAGACGGCGTCAGGATTTACGTCGACGGCAAGTTGTGGGAATGGACGATCGAACAAAACGGCCTGAAGAGTTCCATCAAATCGAAAGGCCCGTTCTATCTGGGACGACGCAACGGCGGTTCCAACTACACGGGACTCATTGATGACGTGCGCGTCTATGGACGAGTCCTCGCGGAATCGGAAGTCGCCGCTTTGGCAGGCAACGATGTGATCACGCCGCTGCTGACCAAGGCTGCCGATCAACGGTCGGACGACGAACAGAATGTGCTGCGAACACACTACCTGAACGTGGTCGACGAGACCTACAAATCGCTCGCGACAAAGCAGACCGATCTGTCATCAAAGATCGCCGAATATCGCAAGCCGGTCGTCAACGTGATGATCATGAACGACGTCCCGCAAATGCGAGACACCTTTATCCTTGCTCGAGGCGACTACGCTTCCCCACTGAAAGACCACAAGGTCGAACCAAGTGTGCCAGCCGCCCTGCCCGCTCTGCCCGCCGGGGCGGCGGCGAATCGACTCGGGCTGGCGAACTGGTTAACGCAACCCGACAATCCACTGACCGCACGAGTCACCGTCAACCGCTATTGGTCGATGCTGTTCGGCGAAGGCATCGTGCGATCTCTGGAAGACTTTGGAGCTCAGGGAGAATGGCCCAGCCATCCCGACCTGCTGGACTGGCTGGCGGTCGACTTTGTCGAATCCGGCTGGGATATCAAACACTCGCTCAAGCAAATGGTGATGTCATCGACGTATCGGCAGTCCGCCACCCTGACACCGGACAAGCTGCACGCCGATCCGGAAAACCGACTTCTTTCCCGCGGCGCACGCTTCCGACTGCAGGCCGAATTTGTTCGAGACAACGCCTTGGCCGCCAGCGGGTTACTGGTTTCCACGGTTGGCGGCCCGGGAGTCAAGCCATACCAGCCGGATGGATTGTGGAACGAGGTCAGCCTGGACGGCGGCCTGCGATTTGTTCAGGACCACGGCGAAAATCTGTATCGACGTTCGATGTACATCTACTGGAAACGATCCGCCCCTGCTCCGACGATGACCATCTTCGACGCACCGTCTCGCGAAAAATGTTCACTGCGACGCTCTCGCACAAACACCCCACTGCAGGCGCTGGTCACAATGAACGACCCGCAGTTTGTCGAAGCGGCACGAGTTCTGGCGGAAGCCGCACTCACATCGGGCGGAGCATCCCTCGAACAACAAATCGAATTCGCGTTCCGTCGTACGGCCGGCGTCAAGCCAACCAGCGGCGTGCAAAGTATTTTGGCAGAAGCATTCCACGAGGAACTCGCCCGCTTCAAAGCAGACACCGAAGGAGCCACAAAGTTCCTGTCCATCGGTGAAGCCAAACGCGACGAATCACTGGATGTGGCGACACACGCCGCGATGACCGTTGTCACCAGCATGATTCTTAATCTGGATGAGACGCTGACGCGGGGATAACAACGCCCTGATAAAAGGCGACAAATTTGCGGGTGTATGCAGCGGAACCGAACTGTAGAATGCAGTCAGTCACAGCAAGGAGGTTTCCGATGGCTTCGATAACAACAAACAGTGTCATCACGGCGGAACAGCCGCGCGGTAGCCATCGATATGAACTCATTGATGGGGAGCTGATCGTGATGTCGCCGGCGGGAAATGAGCATGGCCGAATTGCCGCCAGCCTCTTATGGAGAGTTGCCAGCTTCGTTGACGAACCCGACTTCGTTTAATCGCCCCAGCGACTCGGATTGATCCCCGGAGCTTCGGTTCGCATGTTCGGTGGCTTATTCGGCTGATTCCATTCAAAGCCGGTCGTGTTCAGGCTCTTTAAAAACGGCTTCGCAATCTCGGGCGCACCGGCCACCAAATCCGGATCCCATTCGTCGACAGGCTGAATCGGACCGGCCCACGCAGGGCGATATCCAAACTGAAGCAGCTCACGGGGTTGTGAATCTTTATTCGCATGACTGCCATGATGCAGCAGCGATGGCACCAGCACAGCAGAGCCCGCTGGCACCACAACCGTGATTTCTTCGGGATGCCACTTGTACCGTGAGTATGGGCTGGCGTCCGCGTGAAACGAAAGATGCGATCGGGGAATCAATCGGAACGGTGCGCGTTCGGGAGTCAGATCATCGAGATAATAAAGCACTCGCAACAACCGCGGGCAACTGCCTTCGTAGCCGAACAAATCGGAACCGTGCGGTTGCCCGTCGGTATGCATCGAAATTCCCGGCGAACCTGGCAGCGTTCGCTGAAAAAATCCGCGAGTGAATACGATGCCTGGTCCCATGAGATCGTTGAGGAAGTTGATCATCGGCGGATAACCAATCACTTCGGCCGCCGCGTGGCTGATCCACTGCGGCTGAGCTACCGCTCGCGTCTGTGCAGTGCTGTAATCGGTGTGCCACATTTCCGCGTTCGCCATTTCCGACTTGATCCGGCCGATGACATCAGCGGTCAGAATTCGTGGCAACACCAGAAAGCCCTCCACTTCCAGATGACGTATCTGTTCCGCACGATTCATCGATTCGAAGTCGGTTTCGTCGACATTCATAAACGGCACGTCGTCAGTATCAGTCTCGGACTTTGAAGTGTCCTGCATCGCGGTAGCTTTCTATACGCCCGGGAGCGGGAGACACGATCTCTCGCCTGGTCTCAGACGATGCAACGAATCAGTCCCGGGGTCCCCGATTGGGTGGGAAACGGAAACAGTATTGTTCAGAATAATCGCAGGATTGAAACTCCGGCGTATGATAACACCACGACGTTCCTTCCTTAAGCAGGATGGCGCCGGTGAAGCCAGGCGTATCGAATCACTGGACGTGGCACCTCACACAGTGATGTCCGCCATCTCCGGCATGATCTGAAATCTCGACGAAACACCGACCCGCGACTAACGGCATTATCCACTGCTGCCGACTGTAAACGTCGCTGCCGGACTCCATACTCCGGAGGCAAATGAGTCGGTCGCAGCGTTGATGGCCTTCACCCAGGTGCGATAATTTCCGTTCGCCAGTGACGTCGCTGGGATAAAGATATTGCTGGTGAGGTTACTTTCATGCGTCACAATCTCGCCGGCATCTGCGTTCACGAGATGAACGGCGTAACGACTGGTCCCCGTGATGCTGTGCCAGATGATCGCTGGCGTGTTGGTACTTGTGGTGGCGAGTGGGCTAATGATCGACGTGCGGCCCTCAATGTTGGTCTCTCCACGAGCACTCCAGCCACCGCTGCGTGAGTCGGCAGGACGAATCCACCAACCGATCGTACCGGTGGGCAGATCTTCGTCCGGGGTCCAGGTCGTTGCCGGAATATCGGTTTCCGTAATTGTGCCGGTACGTGTGCTGACCCAGATCTGATAGCTGGTGGCGTTCGGTATTGGATTCCAGGAAAACGTCGGTCGAGGCTCAAAGCCCGCCGGGACGGGAATCAGGGTCGGGCGAATCTCAAATGTCTGTGGTACGGCCCAGTCTGTACGGATTGGGGTGTAACTGACGACGCCGCGGACCCAGACTTTGTAAACGCCCACATCGAGTTCGGCAGGCTGAAACGAAATGCCGTCTCTGACAAGGCTCTCACTAACCTGAATTCTGGTCTGGCTCGGCGATTCGCGGCTCAGCCAGATTTCATACGACTCACTGCCAATGTCGTTCCAGCGGATCGTGAGATCCGTTGGGTCAGGAAACCGGGAGATTTCATTCAGGACCAGCGGCGGCGTATTATCGATGACTGTCACGCTTTGGCGAACCGTTTCCCCCAGCTTGATTCCACGTGATGGATTCACCACCGAAATACTGAATTCTTCATCGGCTTCAAACCGTCCGTCATCAATGATCGCCAGTGTCACTGTACCAACTGTTTGACCATCAGGAATCACTACCCTCACGCTGGAAAGCTGGTAGTCTGTGGTGCTGAAGTACCTACCCAAAAAACTCACCGATACGCTCTGGTCACCGCTGACCGGAGCGGCTGCTGTGACGGTGGCTGTGATCTGAGTTTCGTCGGCTTCATAAGCGGTTGCGGAACTGAGTGACAAATTGATCGCCGGGCCTTCGTTGGCGAATCCATCTGTTTGCGACCCAACATAAATCTGCGTAATCTCGCGACCGGCGTGTCTCGCAATGAACGTATTGTTGATGTCGTCCACGATCACAGAGAACGCGTTCGATGTGGATGCGAATCTGGGGCCGACAAGGCTGGGCGTTGTGCTGATTACGGCACCAGTGGATCCGGTGCCGCTGCGAAATGTCACGGCTCCAGAGTATCCGCTGACGTCATTCCAGCTCCTGTTGACCTGCACATAGTGACCATTACCCAGCGGCACGATCTCCACGTCATAACCATCGAAGTAGGAGGTTCCCACCAGACTATTGGCCGCGGAAACAACTCCGATAGTTCCGGCATCGCCGTCTCCCCAGGTCGTGGCTCCTACCGGGGTTCCCGTACTGTCAGTCCAGAAGTCGCTGGTCACCACGTAATTGCCATTCTCGAACGCCGTGACTGTCCCAACGGCGTCTTCAACCAGAGTGCCAACGAGACTGTTAGCCGTCGAAACCGTGCCGGAAATACCCGTCGTTCCATTTCCGAACGTTGCCGCACCAGCATACCGCCGAATACCGTTCCTCCAGGCCGGGCTTTGCACGACATAGTTGCCATTCGATAAAGGCGTCAAACCCAGGCCAACCTGGTCGTCCTGCTGCGTTCCCACCAGACTGTTCGCCGCGGATACGTTGCCAACGATTCCCGTGGTGCCGCTGGCAAACGTTGCGGCTCCCAGATTACTGACATCACCATTGCCCCAATACGGACTTGTTACGACATAGTTTCCATTGGTCAGTTCTGACACACCAGTGCGGCTAAACGAACCGGATCCACTACCCACCTGCGCAGATTCACTATTGCCGACCAGACTGTTGGCAAAGGAAACAGGGCCGTTGATTCCAGTCGATCCATCGCCGAAGGTGACAGCGCCGGCATTTTCGATTTCGCCGTTGTCCCAGTTTGGACTGGCCACAACATAGTTGCCGTGGGCTGGGGCGGTCACTCCACCTCGACCAACATTGTCCTCCTGACGTGTTCCTGCCAGACTGTTCTCGGCGGAAATCAATCCACTCGCACCTGCTGTACCGCTTCCAAAGGTCACGGCGCCAACCTGCATCGCGTCGCCATTGCTCCAGCCGGGGCTAACAACCACATAATTGCCGTTGGTTAGAGCCACAACATGGCTGTCGCTGCGGAAGTCGTCGCTGCGAATGCCGACGAGACTGTTATCAGCAGACACAACGCCGGAGATTCCAGATACCCCATTGCCAAACGTTGCCGCACCGGCGTCAACATGGGAGCCATCGTCGTAATGCCTGCTGAGGATCACGAAGTTACCGTTACTCAGTGCGACGATGCCGTCACTGCCAATTCGGTCATCCTCTGTGGCACCGACCACGCCGTTGATCGCGGACATGACGCCAGTTGTGCCAGTGGTCCCGTTCACGAGGGTCACCACTCCGACATCGTTCAATTCGTCACTGTCCCAC
>CALFOL010000867.1 GCA_937919915.1 uncultured Planctomycetaceae bacterium | reverse complement strand
TTACCTTCGAGATGTGCGGAACGTAGGAATAACAGTTTGCGTCCACATACATTGCATGATCTTTCGCAGCGAAACTCCGTATCCTCCGATCATTCCGATCACGTCGGCTAATCACAAAGTCATTGCAATTCCCTTCGATATCGATCGTGTCGTCACCGAAGTCTGCACTCCAGGGACCGTCAGACCGCGTTTCCGATGCCACGATTACGTCACAGGCAAAGCCCCGGAATGTGGTTGGAAGGCGGAACGGGTGAGCCCAAACTTTTGGGGCCTGTATCCGAGTCAAGTGCGAACCATTGGCCAACAACGTAGCGATCGCAGTAGTCTACATGACCGTACGCCCTGGTCAGCGGACCACCGTTCGAATACGTCCATCGTTTTTGAAGCATACACTCTCCCGGCTACAGATTTCACGGTCAGAATTGCCCATCTCAATGTTGACTCACTGCGCATGCGCCACGGTGTTTAGCAACTCCGGACATCCACCGTCCCGATGCAGGAATTGTACTCTGGATGGATCGTACCGTGAGCCAATTGAGTCACCAATCAACACGGACATTACTGCGTCTGTTGCATAGACCGTTGCCGCAGTCTGATTTAGTCCCCAAGCATGAGGTGCGACGAATTTGTTCGCGGGCACCGACCAGACGGGGCGTTCATCCGTTGCGGACAGAGTTTGTTGAACTCCATCTTCTGCTTCAAACGTGACGTGCCTCAGGTGTGCGAACGTGCGGCGATAGACTTCTTTGATGTGCTTCAAGCCAATGTTCCGGCCGTATTCGTCACGAAGACGGACTTGATCTCCGGGCGGAATATCTTCGATGTTCCCGCGTGCCAACTCGTAACGCGACGTCGATGCATTCGACAATTGCATCGCGAACGGATTCAATAGCCGCTGGTGTGGCGACGACGTTGAATGTCGCGGCCCGGAATGAAAACAGGCATTCAACAGCGAAACAGGTGATGTTCAGAATCCAGCGATTTGGCGCAACGGTTCCGTGAACCTTTAATGTTTCCTGGTACTGCCCTGGGGAAAACCGAGCCATGGCCCGTGTTGCGTTGCCCAGTCATGGAGCTTGTTTCGAGACGATCCCTTAGCTTAGAACCCCATAACAAAACCTGCGAGAGCCGCGGCCTCGGACGTGTTGTTAGGCGTTCTTAGTAGCTCGCAAGGCCTTTCACGAGGTGCTCAATCGCTTTCGGAGCCATGTGATTGAAGTATTCCCATGAATGGCCGCCGGCTGAGGTTACGGTATCTCGTTCGTGCAGAATTCCGGACGACGACAGTTTCATTCCCAGGCGAATGCAACCGTCCAGCCATTCGGTGTCTGATGGATCGCAACAATACCACTGATGTCGTGGCCAGGCCAACGGATTGAGATTCAGAACGGCGGTGGCTTGTCGAGCATCTTCGATGTTGGTGAACATCTCGTCCAGCGGCAGGCCCTGTCCGTACAACTGGTGGAAATCAACGGCCGGAGAAATGGCAGCCACAACCGGAAACTGACCGCCATAACGGTAACTCAACTGCAGAGCTCCCTGGCCGCCCATGCTAATTCCCAGCAATCCAATTTTTGGTGGAATGATACCGAATCGTTCTTCAATGAACGGCAACATCTGTTCCAGCAACCAGTCCTGTGGACTGATTTCCGGGGAAAACTCGGTGCAAACCCGATCCATCCACCATGACCTTTCGCCGTCCGGACAAACGGCGCACAGCTTGTGCTGCTGGAACAGCCGACTAAACGTCGTGTTTTCGGTCAGCATGACTCGGCCATGACCGTGCAGAAACAAGACGCAGCCAGCCAGATCCTCGTTGCTGCCGGGCGCGAAGACATCCACCCGGTGCCCGTCCACAGCCGTTGTGGTCCACAATGCCAGGCTGGACTGATCGGCAGAATCTGCCGGACACTCGCCTGAAGCAGATTCCCCGGAACCCTTCTTCAGGCCGGAAAACACTTTTCCCAATTGTTCCCACATCGTCTCGCCTCAAACCAATCTCACGCGCTCGCGTGTTGTAAAGTCTTTACTGAACAGGGGTGATAATGTGCAAAATATCGGGAAGACCGTTGCAGCGTCCGCTGAAAACCGCCGGAGTACCTCCCGCATGGCATTCCTGGGAACAGATGAAATAATGGCCAGCCCCAATTCATCGTATTTGTAGTGTTTTGTTCATTGGAGCTCGGTCGTTGGACCATGATGCCGAAAATCGCAAGCTTGTCGAGCAGGCCTGTGTGGAATTCGAGCGAGATCTCCGAGCGTTCCTGAGCGGGATGTTAAGAGACGTGCATCTGGTAGATGATGCGTTTCAACGAACCGTCGTTCAGGCGATTGAGGCATCGTCGCAGGTAAAGCCCGCGACGGTCCGAGGTTGGTTGTTTCGAGTCGCGTTAAATGTGGCTCGCGAGTTGAAGCGTGGACGAACCCGGCAGGGCAAACTTCACAAGGCGGTATGGGAGTCAATGTTGTCACAATCGCCAGCGGATATGGCAGACGGTTTCTCTCATCTGGTTTCGGGCGAAGACAAACGGGCTATTCAGCGGGCGTTGGCTCGGCTGAGTGATGATTATCGAGAAGTGGTAGTGCGAAGAATTCAGCGGGGGCAGACGTTCGCGGTCATTGCAAAAGAGATGAATAAGCCGTTGGGAACCGTATTGACGTGGATGCGTCGAGCGTTGGCTGAATTACGAGAGATGGAAGAAGTCAGGCAAGTCGGAGACCAAGAGTCGACTTAGAGCGGATCAGACATGAAGAATAAACGATCAAACTTTAGCGAAGACGAACTGTGGCTGGCGTTCCAGTACGTAGCTGGGGAGCTTTCGACTGTCGAAGCGGAAGTGTTCGAGCAACAGCTGCGGGATTGCGTCAGCCTGTGCGAAGCCGTTGTCGAAGCAACACTCCTGACATCAGCAGTCGCTGGCAGTCAGCAGTACGAAGCGCGTCCAGCAGTGGCGACAGCAGTTTCACGTCAGACAAATCGAGGCCACAGCGGCATAGCAGCACTCGTTGCAGTCTGCTGTTGCATTTTCGCCGTTTTCATCGCGACACAATTCTCTGACACCGCCGCGGTTGTTGCTGTTGAGTCAACGGAAGCCGAACGACTGGTCGATGCCTGGGCAGATACCTTTTCCACAGACAATCACCAGGAGGTTTACAACACCGATTTTCAGCAACAGGAACTGGATGTTCCGGACTGGCTGATGGCTGCGGTTTCACTGGCAGAATCAAACGACCAAACTGGCAACTCAGTCGATGGTCGCGAAGACGGTGCTGAGTGGTTTTAGTCGTTTTTGAAATTACCTGAATGCATTCCCGCAAAAGTATATCCAAAAGAACACGCACTCAACGCGCATGCCGTTGCATGATCGCGTTGGCTCTGTTTTCACTCTCGGCACCGATGATTGCTGGTCAGGATAACAGCCGGAAGCCACTTCCAGCCAAGACGACCAGCGTGAAGCCGGTTCCGGTGAAGTTGACCGCGGATCAGGAAGACGAGGCGTTGAGATTCGCCAGGCAACATCACCCGGAGCTTGCGAATCTGCTGGAACAGCTCCGCAGTAAATCATCGTCAGGGTTTTCTCGCGGGACACGTGAAATTCACACAGCTGCACAGAGGCTGGAACGGATCCAGGAGAAACAACCAGCACGTTTTGATGCAGAGTTAAAAAACTGGCAGCTTGATTCCAATATCCGGTTGCTGACAGCCAGGTGGACAATGTCGCAAGACCCTAAACTGGAAGAAGAAATCCGGACGCTGCTTAGGGAGCGGCAGCAGTCAAAAATTGACCGGTTGAAGGCAGAACGAGACAGACTGGCAGATCGTTTGGCACAGCTCGACAGTCACATCGGCATGGGCACTGACGAGTTGGAAGCAGTTCTGGCCAGCGAATGGGAACAACTTGCAAAACGTTCCACCACAACCGCAAAGGCTCATAAGACTCGAACACCCAGAACGACGACCAGAACGAAGCAATCAAAGGCAGATAGCCACTAAGTTTAGCCGCTGTGTGTCAACGTGACGCACTAACGCAGAAATCCCACCCCAGGATCAGCGTCTCACAGCGAGGCGACTTACCACTTTGCACACTATCGTTTGTTAATCGATTCGAGTCGTGTCGCACATCAGGAAGAGGAATCAGGAATGAAGGTACTTGGAACATTTTTGGCAGTGCTGACACTGACCGGAACAATCATCGCGGATGACGCGGTGCTTGAAACGGCAGCCAAACGGTTTGCACCTGCTGATGTTGCGGAAACACCGGACTTTCAGCGTCACGTTGTTCCGTTATTGGGCAAACTGGGATGTAACGGTCGAGCGTGCCACGGGTCGTTTCAGGGACGTGGTGATTTTCGATTGTCGTTGTTCGGCTATGACTTCGACGCGGATCATGGCGAACTTTATGGTCGAGTTGACCCGGAGGTTCCTGCTAACAGCTTGATCCTTCAGAAGCCGTTGATGGAAATTCCTCACGAAGGCGGCCAGCGTTTGAAGGCAGGATCATGGCAGCATCAGCTGTTGCTGAATTGGGTGAAAGCAGATTCTCCTGAACGCCCCAAAGACGCCGCCAAGCTGGTTAAGGTTGACGTGACTCCTGCTGAAGTTCTGTTCACCGCAGATGGACAGAACGTGCAATTGAAAGCTGTTGCAATTTGGGCAGACGGAACACGAGAAGACATTACCGACCTGTGTCGATTCACATCAAATGATGATCAAATTGCCGACATCACCAGTGGCGGCTACATCGAAGCGGCAACTCCCGGAGATACTCACGTGGTCGTCTCTTACGACGCGGCAGTCGTTGCAATCCCTGTGATTCGCCCGGTATCGGATAAGACTGGTGATGACTACCCGATAACAGCGACACCGACAAAAGTTGACGAACTGGTTGTCAGCAAACTCAAAAAGCTGGGCGTTGTGCAGTCTGGGCTCAGCTCTGACGAAGAGTTTCTGCGTCGAGTCAGTCTGGATGTGACCGGTGCCTTGCCGACAACGCAGGAGATTCGTGACTTCGTTGCAGACAACAGTTCAGACAAGCGAGCAAAGAAGATTGACGAGTTGTTGGAACGCCCCGGATACACCGCATGGTGGACAACCAAGCTGTGTGACTTCACCGGTAATAGTGATAGTCAATTGAACAACGTGACGCCGATCCGTTCTGAAGCATCGAAGCAGTGGTACGAATGGATCCATGCTCGCGTCGAAAAGAACGTTGCGTATGACGAAATCGTTGAGGGCCTTGTGATGGCGGTCAGTCGCGATCCTGGTGAAACTTACCAGCAATACTGCGAAAATCTCAGCAGCACTTTTCACAAAGACGGGGAACACTTGTTCGCCGACCGCACAAGCATGCCGCATTACTGGTCGCGTCAGAACTTCCAGCTGATGGAAGATCGTGTCATTGGCTTCGCATATACATTCCTGGGTGTCCGCATTCAGTGTGCTCAGTGCCACAAGCATCCATTCGACCAATGGACTCAGGATGACTTCCAGGGATTCCAGGGGTTCTTCACAGGTGTAACCGGCCGAAACCAGAACGCGCGACCTGACAGCCGCAAGGAATACGGCGAAATGCTGGCGAAGTTTGAGACGGGAGACCTTAAGGGAAATCAGCTCCGCAACGAGCTGGGCAAACAGCTAAAGAAGGGCGAAGTCATTCCGTTCGGCGAGGTCTATTCTACTCCACCTGCGAAAGTGGTTGAGCGGAAGCAGAAGAATGGTAGAATCCAGAAGGTCCGAAAAGGCGGCGGCAAAACAGCCACAGAAGCTCGTCTGCTCGGCCAGGAGACCATGGATATCAGCGGTTACGACGACATTCGCGAGCCACTGATGGCTTGGTTGCGTTCGCCGGAGAATCCGCTGTTCGCCAAGGCATTCGTCAACCGCGTTTGGGCGAACTACTTCAACGTTGGCATCGTGAATCCACCCGATGATATGAACCTCGCCAACCCACCAAGCAACGCTCCACTGCTGCAGCACCTGGCCGATGGCTTCATCGCCAGCAACTTTGACATGAAGTGGCTGCATCGGGAAATCCTGAACAGTCAGACTTATCAGCTGAGCTGGGAACCGAATCCAACCAACAGACTCGATGAACGCAATTTTGCCCGCGCTGTGCCTCGTCGCTTGCCCGCGGAAATCGCGTGGGACATGGTTTCTCAGGCGATTAGCAACGACGAAAAGTACGCAAAATTCGCCACCAGCAACGACGGCAGAGCTGTCGCGATTCCGGGTGCCGGCGTCCGTTACCAAAATGACCGAACTGGTGCCAGCTACGCTCTGACGATCTTTGGACGTTCCATTCGCGAAAGTAACTGCGACTGTGACCGCTCACAGGAACCAAGTCTGCTGCAGACGATCTTTCTGCGAAACGATGGTCAGGTGCTCAGCATGCTGGACAGCAAAGACGGATGGTTGTCTCAGGTGGCCAAAGAGAACGGGATTTCGTTTCAGTCGAAGTCACCAACTCAGGATGATCGCGCAAATGCAGCAAGGCTGGGCAAGTCCAGACAGGCTGCTCTGGCACGAGTCAAGAGTGCTGAGGCGCTCCTTGCCAAAGCCCGGAAAAGCAAAGACGAAAACAAGATCGCCAGAGCGACTTCTGCTTTGGAAAAAGTGCAGAAGCAATTCAAGAAGTTCGAGTCGCCGGCTGCGACGGATTCTGTGGAATCGTCTGCGGGGAAAATCGTCGATATTCGTAAAGCCATTGACGATGCTTACCTGCGAACACTCAGCCGCAAACCAACGGAATCGGAAGCTGAAACAGCGCAGGAATTTGTTGCAGAGTCGAAAGACCAGCTTGATGGACTTCGCGGTGTGATGTGGGCTCTACTGAATACCAAAGAGTTCATCGTGAATCACTAAACAATATTCGTTCTCACACAAAACAGATCCCAACCTTAAATCTACGTTTAAACACACACTCCCGGCGCAGTGCCGGGGCTCCCACCGAAAGGACGATAGCATGGCATTTTCTCGAACTTGTGACGGAGTTGGTCGACGCGATTTTCTGCGAGCTGGCGTGGCTGGCGGAGCTGGTCTGACTTTAGCCAACTACATGCAGATGGCTCAGGCGGATCAGCTGCAAAAAGGCGCGAAGGCCAAGTCAGCGATCTTCATCAACCTCAACGGTGGTCCATCTCATATGGACACCTTCGACATGAAGCCTGATGCTCCTGATGAGTACCGTGGTGAATTCAGCCCGATCCAAACCAACGTCCCCGGGATCTACATTTCCGAACACCTGCCAAAGCTGGCGCAGGTCATGGACAAGTTCTGCATCCTGCGAGGCGTTTCTCACAGCGTGGCCGCTCACGCACTAGGGACAGAATACGTCAACTGCGGCAACCGTCCGCTGCCATCGCTGGAATTCCCAGGCTACGGTGCAGTCGTCAGTAAGGAGCTGTCGGGCGACCCGGAACTGCCAAAGTTTGTTGCGATCCCTCGCAGTCAGCAACGTCCTGGCTATCTCGGCGTGCGTTACGCTCCGATGGACACCAGTGCGACACCAGCGATCGGTACGCCGTTCCGCGTTCGCGGGATGTCGCTGGGAAGCGGACTCACCGTAGAGGACGTCGAGAAACGTAACAACCTGCTGACGAAGCTGGATCGCACGTTCGGTGAATTTGAATCGGAAAACCAGTTGCTGGATGGACTGGGTCAGTTTGGTCAGCAGGCACATGCGATGATCACCAGTCCGAAGTCTCGGGAAGCGTTCGATATCTCCAAAGAGTCGAAAGAATTCGCCGAGCCGTTTGGAAAGTCTGGTCTGGGAGCCAGCTGCTTGCTGGGTCTGCGACTGGTCGAAGCTGGTGTGCGTTTTGTGACCGTCACCAATGGCGGCTGGGACACTCACCGCGAAAACTGGGATGCCTTGCAGACGAAGCAACTGCCTCCACTGGACGAAGCACTGTCAGCTTTGTTCGCCGGCCTGGAAGCTCGCGGACTGCTGGAATCGACTGTTGTGTACGTCACTGGTGAATTCGGCCGTACTCCGAAGATCAACAAAGAACGCAACGGCCGTGATCACTATCCTCGCAATATGTTCATGCTGATGGCTGGTGGTGGTGTGAAGGGTGGCCAGGTACTTGGAGAAAGCGATGACAAGGGAGCAATGCCCAAGAACGAAGGCTTCAGCCCTGACGATGTCGCCGCTTCTTTCTACCACGCGTTGGGCATCAACCACGAGAAAGAGTACAACACCACGACTGGTCGACCTGTCATGATCGTTCGCAACGGCAACGTGATTCCTGGCCTGTTCGCCTAAGTCGGGAGGCCCGCGGCCAAGCGTAGCAAACACTCGGAAACGTGTTCCGTCGGTGTTCTTGCGACACACTGTTTATCTGCTAAGACGCATATTCAGGCGTCCTCGGTTTCGAGGACGCCTGAATTATTTCGTGTCCGGTGTTAATTAGATCTTACTTCTTCTTGTTGTGGTCGTCGCTGTCGCCGCTATTAACGAAACAAAGGGCTTGAAAACGGACGTTTTCAAACCCTTTGCAGTTGATTCAGTAAGCTACGGTTCAACGGGAAGTCTAGTACCCGACACCGCCGTTGAGTTGTGCCTGATCCAGCTTATACTTTTGAGCCGCCTCAACCTGTTTTGACAGTTTGAACTCCGGGCCAGCGACAAAATACTGTACGTCGTCGTCGAGGTACGTGGCCGAAGGAAGTGTTTGTCCGCCGATCGATGTCTGGCAACCAGTCAGCAGACCACTGCATGCTATTGCCGCCACGACCGACAACAAAACGCGTTTTCGTTCTGATGTTGTCTTCACGAATCCGAACCTTCAACAAGTAAACTCGAAAGTAATTTCACGGGCCCAAGGATGTGGACCTGCGTTAGATATCGACCGACATTGCCCTCATGATCTGCAAATCCGTCGTAATCGGTAAATCTTTTCGCATCAACACACTACCATTCACACCTGAATCGGCAGAATTTGCCATTCGCGGCAGGATCGAATTACTCCACACACCCCACATGCGGTTGTCCCAACATGCAAATCTCAGGAATTCAAACAGACGTCAAACTAGGTGACTGTGATGCCAATCTTCGCGTGATGCAAACTGCGATCGAACAGGAAACGGCTGCTGGCAGCCGTCTGATTGTGTTCCCGGAGTGCTTTACAACTGGTTATTGCTTCGATTCGCTGGAAGAAGCCATGGCTGTTGCGGAAGGACTGGATGGCAAATCGGTTACCTTCGCCACACTGATGTGTCAGCAGTTCAACTGCTTCACAGTGTTCGGGATGCTTGAGAAAGACGACGAAAGGATATTCAATACCGCTGTATTGGTGGGGCCAGCGGGCCTGATCGGCAGTTATCGGAAAGTCCATCTTCCATTTCTGGGCGTCGATCGATTTACGACTCTGGGAGACCGCCCGTTTGAAGTCTTTGAAGCCGACGGCGTTCGGATCGGAATCCTGATCTGCTATGACGGAGGGTTTCCCGAGGCGTCGCGCGTGCTGGCGTTAAAGGGAGCGGACATCATCGTGCTGCCAACTAACTGGCCGCCAGGGGCAGAGTACATGTCAGCGTTCTCGATGAATTCCCGAGCTATGGAGAACGGTGTCTACTTTGCCGCGGTCAATCGAATCGGATCGGAGCGGGGCTTTTCGTTCATCGGCCGCAGCCGCACCTGCGATCCCGTCGGTGCGACATTGGATTCTGCCGATCACACAGAACCCGCAGTCGTCCGAGTCACAGTGGACGTCGCCGCAGCGAGACAAAAACGAATTGTCCGCGTACCCGGCAAGCATGTTGTCGATCGCCTTGCCGATCGACGCCCGGAAATGTACGCCGAACTTACGCGCCCCCACACGCTGTCGAGACCAGGGCGAGACGAGCCTGTTTAGCGAGCCGAGATTGATCCCGAAGCGGAAGTGCAGCAGGTCCGCCGTCCGGCGATGGCAGCTACAACCACTGGAAAGGGGAGTCAATCGTGTAGATGCGAATCCCTGGTTAAGCAGGCAACACGTGGTCCGGTTCATTTCACTCTGTAAAAAATGCCCCGCTGCGCAATGACAAATTCAGCCTAAATGACTTTCATTCGTGTATAACAACTCAACCTAAGCACCCGCGCACAGATAAACGCACCTGTCAATTACACCCCCAGTGTGTAAGGCAAGCACAATTCGCAGGTTGTTATGTGCGAAAACACATAAGCGAATGCTTACCCTCGTTCGTTCGTTCGTTCAGTCAGGAAAGTTCATCGTGTCGATTTCACTCACTTGGGATTCACCATCTTCCGTGTCTGCCGATTGGCTGATTGTGGCCGTCGCTGACACGCCACTGCCGTCCAATAACATTCAGAGGATCGACGATTCCCTTTCAGGTGTGATCGCAGCCACGATCGCCAGAAAGGACTTCGAAGCAAAACCACAGCAGCAGCTCACGATTTTCCAGGGCGCTGGCGTCCATGCCACGAATGTATTGCTGGTGGGTGTCGGCAAGCCGGAAGATTGCGGCCTCCGCTGCCTCAGACGAAGCCTGCTGGCAGCACTGCGCAGCAGCTGCCAAACCGCGGAACAGTCTGTTGCCGTTGTGATTGATGACGCAATCCTGCAAAGTCTGACTTCAGTCGTCGCAGTTGAACTCGCGGCTGACTGTGTAGCGACAGCACCGCAGGGAGGCGACCTGTACAAAACAGAACGCGGTCGACATCCTTTTGCATCAGCGGTGTTATGCGTGGACGCAGACAGTCTCGAACTCAACACGGCCATCACACGCGGAGTCTTCATTGGTGAAGCCTGTAACCTTGTCAGGGAACTGGTTAATCGGCATCCTGACGACTTGTATCCAGAGACGTTCGCTGCGGATGCAGCTGTCCTGGCAAACACGGCTGGACTGGAAGTCGTAACTCTGGACGAGACGCAACTGAAAGCCGAACGGATGGGAGCCATGCTGGGGGTCGCCAAAGGCAGTGCGCGGGCACCGCGGCTGGTAAAACTCACGTATCGCGGCGGTGACGCACAGCAGCCAATGCTCGCACTGGTCGGCAAAGGCGTGACGTTCGACAGCGGCGGCTATTCCATCAAGCCGACAGATGGCATGATTTCGATGAAAGCTGACATGGCGGGGGCGGCCACTGCACTGGGTGCCATCATCGCAGCAGCCAAGCTGAAGCTCCCCGTGAACCTGACAGCCTATCTGGGGCTGGTTGAGAACATGATCAGCGGCAACGCATATCGATTGGGCGATGTACTCACGGCTCGCAACGGGACAACGATCGAAGTCCACAACACGGATGCAGAAGGCCGTCTGGTACTGGCAGATGTCCTTGCCTATGCCGTGGACGATGGAGTCGACTGCATTGTCGATTTAGCAACATTAACCGGAGCCTGCGTCGTCGCATTGGGTGAAGAGCTCACAGGAGTCTTCCCCAACAACCAGGAGCTCGCCGACGAGCTCTGTGCCGGAGCAACCGCTGCCGGTGAGTTTTTCTGGCAGATGCCCATGCACGACCATTTTGCACCGCTGTTGAAGAGCCACTTCGCTGATTGCAAAAACGTCGGGCCTCGCTGGGGAGGAGCCATCACGGCTGCGAAGTTTCTGGAGAAATTCGTGGGCAAAACGCCGTGGGTTCATCTGGACATTGCTGGTCCGTCATGGGCCGACAGCGCAACAGCCTGGCAGGATGTTGGCGGCACAGCGGATCCCGTGCGATCACTCATTCAGTGGCTGCGGTCAAGGTAGGTTTTGCAGCTGGCAGCGTCAGCTGTCGCGATCCTCCTGCACGCGGCAGAAACCTTTCGGATCAGCAAATGCTGTCTGGATTTCAGATTCCGCAGCAACGGAGTCGATCACGATGGCAAAGACAGTCCGACAGTCCTTGTGGTATTTCTCCGTTGGTGTCGTATGCCGTAGTGTCCAATAGATGAATTCTTCCAGCGTGTCGCCGGCATGCCAGGTTGTCATGATCGTGTTACTGGAATCGTCAACGTTGGACCTCACATACTCAGTATCGAAGACATCGTGAACGCGTTCACAATCCGCACCCCAGCAACACAGATACGCGCAACCTGCATCAATCAGCTTGCGTGCCAATTCGGTAATCTCGGTCACCGAGGCGTTGTCAGCATCCCACACCAGCATGGCTACGAAGTAGCCGTCTAACTCGAGTGATTCAGGTACATTGCAGACGGAATCAAGATCCAATCGATGACCATTTCGGGATGCACAGAGTGAAATGTCAGGTCCTCACTGGTCAGGGGCAGTTCCGGCTGGAACCCCTGGAAAAAATCAGAGCGATCGAAAGTCTGAATCGCATTGTTTCCGTGACCATCGATTTCGGATTCTGGAAAACCGGGTGGCGTGGAATTGAGATCGCCCGCAAGAATAGTCGGTAGGTCGCTGCCCCTTGTGACATCGAGCAGCATTCTTGCTGAACTCACACGAACCGCTTCAGTTTTCTCAGACAAGTGAGCGCCAATGACGCGGATCGTGCGATCTGGAAAAGCGACGTCACAGACGACGGCGCGTTTCTTGCCGCCGAATAGTGTCTGCAGAGCAGAATATCCGGGCAGCTGGACGACATGCACGTTCGCGATGGGGTATTTCGACAGAACCGCGTTCCCAAACGTCCATGTCCAGAACAGAACGCGGAAGTCCAGATTTCGCTGCTCTGCGACATACGAATAGCCTGCTTTGTCCGCGATATAACGAGCCTGATCCATTGAGTGGCTCCAGCTGCAGTCGAAGTCAACCTCGTTCAGTACAACAACGTTCGCCGCATTCTGTTGCAACAGTGCGGCAATGCTGTCCAGTCGGGCAAGTCGTTCTGCCGCCGTGCCGCCGTCCCAGTTCGATTCAGCGACGCCGCGACCATGTGCGATGTGATAACAGGCAATCCGGATCCGCGTTGAAGGTGTCTGTTCCGGAGCGGTTGTGTCGCTTGACAAGTAAATCGAAGTCAAACGCCATTGACTGCCAACGCGGCTATGCAGGTACGGTAGAACTAACACCGCGACGAACGACAGAATCGCTCGGGACCACCACTTTTTCGGCCAAAGACACATGGAAAGGACCTCAGTTTCAGACTGACAGCGGAGCGCCTTTGAGCGTTAGTTCAACTTGACTGCAGGCCGATCCGCTTCAAAGTCCTACTTGAAATGATTCACGCGCACTGCGGGCCCCGCGTCAGGAATAGTCGGCGATGTCAGCGATGTCGGCGGTCATGTTGAAACGTTTGCCAATCCGATTCAGTTCTGCAAGTAGACGGTTTACATCGGAGTCCGTCGGGACCGCAATCTTCATGACCATCTCAAAACCGGCTCCCATGCGAGCTCTGACAGCATGCATGCCCGCGATGTCGATACGCTGCATCGAAATCACAGACGACAGCTCGCGCAGAACACCTGGTTGATTGTCTCCGCCCAGTCGCAGGGAATACAACTTTGAGGTCTCGCTGGTTTGTTCGCCAGGTTTTTCCGTCGCCGGATCTTTGATATTCACATCAATCCCGAACGTCCGGCACGAGTCCTGGAGATGATTCCTGATCAGATCCGATTCCAGTGCGTCCGGAAACTCAGCGCTGAAAATCATCGTGAAGTAACCACGCACGACAGTCTGGCTGGCTTCGCGCAGGTCCGCCCCCAGTTCAGACATTGACTTTGTAACGGCCGACAGAATCCCAACGCGATTCGCAGCTGTCATGGTGATGATGAACTCTTTTGCCATCTGAAGTCCGTTCCTGTTCAGTGAAGCGTCTGGGTTATGGTTTCGACGTGCACAATTCCACAACGTGACCATCCGGGTCTGTTAGAAATACCTGGACAGCGCCATCCGGACGCGTTTTCGCGTCATCAACCAGCTGTATACCTAACCCCTTCAACGTCGCGGCGGCAGCATACGCATCTACTACTTCAAATGCGAAGTGGTGGTTCCGACTGCTCTTCTTCAAAATCTGATCAGGAAACCCGGCTGGACCACTGCGATCATGTTCTTCGATCAAATGAATCAACGTCGCCCCCGCTTGAAACCAGGCTCCGACAAAATCAAACGCTGGTCGGCCAACCTCCCGCATTCCCAGCAGATCGACATAGAATTCACGACTGGCCGCAACGCTTTTGACAATCAGCGTGACGTGGTCGATGTGTTGCACTTGAATTGGAGGGGTAGCGGACATGATCCTCTGCGCTGAGTTTTGAAAACGTGGAACGCCGACGCGTATTCTTGCGAGATTCTGCCGTCGAGACAAACGGCGAGCTGCGATTCGCCCGTAGCGGACGAGCATTCGTTGTGGATCAGGGCGTTTTTCCCACGCATAACGCGTCGAAGGCGACGGTATTGACGCAATTCTGCTGAACACACAGCCGCCGCCGTCAGCCCAATCGTCCCCGGTTTTGAACGATATGACTGACCAGCATGGTATTTATACGTGCGCGGAGCATGATTCTTCTACTGCCGAAATGTCAGGGATGGCATGTGTAATATCGAAACGCTCAAATTACGATCTGTAATCGGAAAGCTGCTCGAATTCATGCCCGGAGCTACACTCAATCAGATGCAGCCGTCCGGCGCCACCACGTAAATGCAAAGTCGAATCAACAAATTGAAGATCGAAATGACACAAACAATCGTAGCAGTCCATTTTGCGCATAGCCGTATTTCAGGGCGTTTTGTGGACGGCTCGG